>NZ_JBHYTK010000007.1:0-9103 GCF_042749255.1 Streptomyces sp. NPDC059524
GCTCCTGTGAGAGCGGAGGGCGCGGGCCTTTTCCGTGGGGCGGCTTGCTTCGGAGGTCAGGGCAGGAGGCTCTCCACGTCACTGGGGAGCAGGCCGCTCGGGAGTTCGCTGGGCAGACCGCTCGGCAGCTTCGAGGGCAGCCCACTGGGCAGCTCGCTCGGCAGGGAACTGGGGAGGGAGCTCGGCAACTCGCTGGGCAGGCTGGGCAGTTCGCTCGGGAGGCCGCGCGAGGGCGACGACGTGGCGGACGCGCTGTCCGCCGGGGACGGTTTTCCGTCACCCGCGCCGTCGCCTCCGTCGTCGCGCGTCATCACGAAGGCCACGGCGGCGCCGATCACGAGCAGCGCGGCGACGACGGCGAGGACCAGGAAGCGGCGGCCGCCGCCGTCCTGCCGGGGTGACGGCGTGGCGGGCGGGCTGCCGAAGCCTCCGCCGCCGGGCGGGGGCGCGTCGCTCGGCGGCGGGGGCGGCTGCGGTGGCATCGGAGGTGTGGCCATGCCTCCAGGGTGTCCGGCAAAGGGGCCGGCGCGCGACCCCTCCTCTTCGTCCGGTGTCAGCCGCGCACGCCGAGCAGGTGGTCCATGGCGAGCTGGTCGAGCCGCTCGAAGGCCATGCCGCGCTCGGCGGCCGCGGTCACGTCGAACTCCTCGAACGCGCCCTTGTCGGCGAGCAGTTCGGCGAGTCCGTCCTCGGCGGTGGGGCGGGCGAGCTCGTCGAGGCGCGACGCGCGCAGCGCCGCCTGAACCTCGGGGTCGGCGCGGAAGGCGGCCGCGCGCTCCTTGAGGATCAGGTAGTTGCGCATGCAGCCGGCGGCCGAGGCCCACACCCCGTCGAGGTCCTCGGTGCGCGGCGGCTTGAAGTCGAAGTGGCGCGGGCCTTCGTAGCCCGCGGTCTCCAGCAGGTCGACGAGCCAGAACGCGGAACGCAGGTCGCCGGCACCGAAGCGCAGGTCCTGGTCGTACTTGATGCCGGACTGGCCGTTGAGGTCGATGTGGAAGAGCTTGCCCGCCCACAGGGCCTGGGCGATGCCGTGGGGGAAGTTGAGCCCGGCCATCTGCTCGTGGCCGACCTCGGGGTTGACGCCGTACAGCTCGGGGCGTTCCAGGCGCTCGATGAAGGCGAGGGCGTGGCCGACGGTGGGCAGGAGGATGTCGCCACGCGGCTCGTTGGGCTTGGGCTCGATCGCGAAGCGCAGG
Organism: Streptomyces sp. NPDC059524; assembly: GCF_042749255.1. Lineage (NCBI taxonomy): Bacteria > Bacillati > Actinomycetota > Actinomycetes > Kitasatosporales > Streptomycetaceae > Streptomyces > Streptomyces sp. NPDC059524. The sequence continues at coordinate 1,197 of NZ_JBHYTK010000007.1, forward strand.
TCGTAGCCCTGCTCGGTGACGTACTGGCCGAGCAGGTCGAAGGCCTCCTTCATGCGGTCGAGCGCGTCGCGGACGTCCTTCGCGCCGCCGGACTCGGCGCCTTCGCGGCCGCCCCACGCGACGTAGGTGTGCGCGCCCAGTTCGGCGGCGAGGTCGATGTTGCGGATGACCTTGCGCAGGGCGTAGCGGCGTACGTCGCGGTCGTTGGCGGTGAAGCCGCCGTCCTTGAAGACGGGGTGGGTGAACAGGTTCGTGGTCGCCATCGGCACGACCAGGCCGGTCGCGTCGAGCGCCTGCCGGAACCGCTTGACGTGCGACTCGCGCTCGGTCTCGGAGGCGCCGAACGGGATGAGGTCGTCGTCGTGGAAGGTCACGCCGTAGGCGCCGAGCTCGGCGAGCCGGCGCACGGAGTCGACGGGGTCGAGCGCGGGGCGCGTCGCGTCGCCGAACGGGTCGCGGCCCTGCCAGCCGACGGTCCACAGGCCGAAGCTGAACTTGTCCTCGGGGGTGGGCTGGTACGTCATCGTGCGGCTCCCTCAGCTTCACGCGGGCGGCGGGTCCGTGCTGTCACCGACTGCCGTCCGCCCATTTCGTCATCGCACTTTACAAATTAGTATGCGGGCACGTCTCTGGGAAGAGCCGCCCCGGGACCGACCGAGTCAGGAGAGCCGTATGCCAGCTGCCGAGGGCCCCCTCGTCGTCGGGGTCGACAGTTCGACACAGTCCACGAAGGCCCTGGTGGTCGACGTCGCCACGGGGGCGGTGGTGGCGAGCGGGCAGGCGCCGCACACGGTGACATCGGGCGCGGGGCGCGAGAGCGATCCCGAGGAGTGGTACGGGGCGCTGCGGGCGGCGCTCGCGCAGTGCGGGGACGCGGCGCGGCGGGCGGCGGCGATCTCGGTGGGCGGGCAGCAGCACGGGCTCGTGACGCTCGACGCACGGGGGCGGCCGGTGCGTCCGGCCCTGCTGTGGAACGACGTGCGCTCCGCGCCCCAGGCACGGCGGCTGGTCGCGGAGCTGGGCGGCCCCGAGGAGTGGGCGGAGCGGTTCGGGAGCGTGCCGGGGGCCTCGTTCACCGTGGCGAAGTGGGCGTGGCTGGCGGAGCACGAGCCGGATGCCGTGCGGGCCACGGCGGCGGTCCGCCTCCCCCACGACTATCTGACCGGTCGCCTTGCCGGTGGTCCGGGCACGACGGATCGCGGTGACGCGTCCGGTACGGGGTGGTGGGCGTCGCGCACGGAGTCGTACGACGAGGAGGTGCTGGGCCGGGTCGGGCTGGATCCCGCGCTGCTGCCCCGCGTGGTGGCGCCCGGCGACGCCGCGGGCGCCGTCCCCGGGAACGATCCTGAACTCCCCCTGCCCGAGGGCGTGCTGGTGGCCGCCGGGACCGGGGACAACGCGGCTGCCGCGCTCGGGCTCGGCCTGCTGCCCGGCACACCGGTGCTCAGCCTCGGCACGTCCGGGACGGTGTACGCGGTGTCGCGGCACCGGCCCGCGGATCCGAACGGAGTCGTCGCCGGGTTCGCGGACGCGCGCGGCGACTGGCTGCCGCTGGCCTGCACCCTGAACTGCACGCTCGCCGTGGACCGGATCGCCGCGCTGCTGGGCCTGGACCGGGAGGCGGTCGAACCGGGCGGCACCGCGACGCTCCTGCCCTACCTGGACGGCGAGCGCACGCCTGATCTGCCGAACGCGTCGGGGCTGCTCACCGGGCTGCGGCACGACACGACGGGCGGGCAGGTGCTGCAGGCCGCGTACGACGGGGCGGTGCACGCGCTGCTCGGGGCGCTCGACCACGTCCTGGACGCCGAAGCCGACCCCACGGAGCCGCTCCTTCTGATCGGCGGCGGCGCACGCGGCTCCGCCTGGCAGCAGACGGTCCGGCGCCTGTCCGGGCGCGCGGTGCGGGTGCCGCGGGCGCGGGAGCTGGTGGCACTGGGCGCGGCGGCACAGGCGGCGGGCCTGCTGACGGGCGAGGATCCGGGGGCGGTGGCCCGGCGCTGGGGGACGACCGAGGGGCCCGTACTGGAGGCGGTGGAGCGGGACGAGGCAGCGCTGGAGCGGATCTCGGGGGTGCGGGAGGGGGCGGGGCGGTTGCTGGAGGGGGCTTGAGCTTGAAGTGTGTCGGAGCTGCGGGCGCGGGGCGGTTGCAGGTAGAGAGCTCGCGATGCGCCGGCGGCTGCGGGCGCGGCACGACTGCACGAAGAGGTCTCCAGATGCACCGGCGGCTGCGAGCCCGGGGCGACTGCACGACGCGGGCTCCAGATGCACCGGCGGCTGCGAGCCCGGGGCGACTGCAGTGAGGGCCCATCGCATCAGGGAAATGCCGCCCGAAGGGCGTGCAATTCAGGGGCGCGGGGAACTGCGCGACCAGCCACACCGACGGGAAGGCCGCCACGGAACGGCACCCGGCACACGAAACGGCGAGCCCCACCACCCGAGGGCCCGCCCCGACGCCACCTGGAGCGACTGGGATCATGAGGACATGACCGCACCATTGCACCGGCCCCGCCCCGGAACCCCCGACACCCAGCAGGGCATGCGCCGGCGCAACCTCTCCCGCGTGCTCCACGCGGTCGCCGCCGAGGGCCCCCTGTCCCGCGCGGCGGTCGCGCAGCACATCGGGCTGACCCGGGCCGCCGTGTCCACGCTCGTCGACGAGCTGATCCGGGCCGGGCTCCTGGAGGAGCTGGGGCCGCAGCGCCCCGGCGGGGTGGGCCGGCCCGGTTCCGCACTGATGGTCAGCGACCGCGGCCCGGCCGGGTTCGGCGCCGAGGTGGGAGTCGACCACCTCGCGGTGTGCGCGGTCGACCTGCGCGGCACGGTGCGGGCCCGCGCCGAGCGCCGGGTGAGCAACCGGGGGCGCGCTCCCGAACCGGTGCTGCGCGACCTCGCCGCGCTGATCAACGAGGTGAACGGGGAGGCGGCCGCCGAGGGACTGCGGCCCGCCGGGCTCGCGGTGGCCGTGCCGGGCCTCGTCGCGCGCGGCTCGCACACGGTCGTCCGCGCCCCGAACCTGGACTGGCACGACACGGACCTCGGCGCCCTGCTCCCCGCGCATCTGCCCTGGGGCGAGGACGTGCCGCTGACCGTCGACAACGAGGCCAACTTCGGTGCCCTCGCCGAGCTCTGGCTCACCGCCGACCGCCCCGCCGACTTCCTGCACGTCTCCGCGGAGATCGGAATCGGCGCCGCTCTCGTCGTGGAAGGTGAACTGCTGCGCGGGGCACGGGGGTTCGCGGGCGAACTGGGCCATGTACCGGTGCGCCCGGAGGGGCCCGCGTGCCCGTGCGGGTCGCGCGGCTGCCTGGAGCAGTACGCGGGCGAGGAAGCGGTGCTGCGCGCGGCGGGCCTGGCGCCGGGCGCGGACCGGACGGCGCTGCTGGCCGAACGGGCGGACGCGGGCGACGCGGCCACCCGCCGGGCCCTGCGCGGCGCCGGTTCGGCCCTCGGTATCGCGCTGACGGGCGCGGTGAATCTCCTCGACCCCCGCGCGGTGGTCCTCGGCGGCGCCCTCTCCCGCCTGGCTCCCTGGCTTCTCCCGTCCCTGGAGCGGGAGTTGACGCGCCGGGCGACGACCCCGGCCGACGGAGTCCTGATCTCCCAGCTGGGCTCGGAGGGCCCGCTGCTCGGGGCGGCCCACTCGGCGAGGCGGGCCGTGCTGGACGACCCGATGGGTTCCGTACGGGCCTGACGCGGGCCCGGCATCCGGCTGCGGTGCGCGGCCGGCCAAGGTCAGGGTGAACGTCATGGTCAAGGTCAACAGTCCCCCGCCAGAGCCCCGCACCGCCAATGGTCCCCACCTCTGACGTGCGAAGTTCCCTCGATCGGACCCCGTCGCGCCCTCTTCCGCCCCAACCTCCGGGCCCCGTAACGTAATTGACGCGCAGGCACCTTCGGCGCACCCCGGCTCACCTGTCCGACGCGCGACACCGACCGCCGTACGTGCCCAAGATCCGCAACGACAGGCCGCGCGCACGGGAGACTCACCGCGGGCCGCACCCCCGCATGCCCGCCCCTCCACCCGTCCACCCGTCCACCCGTCCACCCACCGTCCGAGACCGTGACGCCCCACGCCGCTGTCCCGGGCACTGAACGTCGAACGTCGGCGCCCTTCTCCCCCACCGACCGAGCCCGCCCGGGCCCGTCCGAGAGGCAGGATCGTCATGGACCGAGCTGAATCCGTCAGCGGCCGACCCGAGCCCGCGCACCCCTCCCGCCTGGCCCGCCGGCGCCTCCTCCAGGCGGGCGCGCTCGCCGCGGTCCCGGGGCTGTGGCTGCCGGCCGGCCGCGCCGTCGCCGTCCAGGCGGTGGACTACCCGCCGGCCGAGTCCGTCCCGGCCAGCACCTCCAACTACACGAAGTCCAGCCGCCCTTCGACCTACAAGATCGACCGTGTGATCATCCACGTCACGCAGGAGACCTACGCCGACACCCTGGCCATCTTCCAGAACCCGGCGAAGCAGGTCAGCGCGCACTATGTGGTCCGGTCGGCCGACGGTCACGTCGCGCAGTGCGTGCGCGAGAAGGACGTCGCGTGGCACGCGGGGAACTGGACCTACAACACGCGCAGCATCGGCATCGAGCACGAGGGCTGGGTGGACCGGCCCGAGTACTTCACGGACGCGATGTACGAGGGCTCCGCCGCGCTGACGGCGTCGATCTGCGCCCGCTACGGCATCCCGCGGGACCGGGAGCACATCCTCGGCCACGTCGAGGTGCCGGGCACGGACCACACGGACCCGGGTCCGTACTGGGACTGGACCCGCTACATCCGGATGGTCAACTTCGCCTGATACCCCCGATCCGGCCGCATTTTCCGCGAGGGCTCCCTTTTCCGTGTCCGCCGCCTTGTCGCCCCGCGCGCCCGGGGCGACGATGGCCCCACGCCGCGTGTGCCAGGAGCCAGTGTCCGGGAGGCCGAATTGACCGATCCGTGGGTCGCACTCGAGCCGGGCACCGATCCGTCCGAACGGGTGCGGGCGCTGCGGCGCGCGCACGAGCGGTTCACGGCGGCGGGCACGGTGGTCCGGCCCGTGCGTCCGGTGGTGGCCGCGTCCTGGCGCCGTTCGGCGGGCGCCCGGGTCAGCCCGGACGCCTCGGCGTCGGTGGAGCTGGCCGACGGCGATCTCGGGGCCTATCGCGCGGAGCATCCGCTGGCCCGGGTGATGCCGCTGTTCCGCGAGCTGATGGGCACGTTCGCGTCGGACGGGGAACATCTCCTGGCGGTGTGCGACGCGCAGGGGCGGCTGCTGTGGGTGGAGGGGCACGCGGCGACCCGGCGGCAGGCGGGCCGGATGAACTTCGTGCCGGGCGCCCGCTGGTCGGAGTCGGCGATGGGGACGAACGCGCCGGGCACCGCGGTCGCGGTGGACCGGCCGGTGCAGGTGTTCGCCGCCGAGCACTTCATCCGCGAGGTCCAGCCGTGGACGTGCGCGGCGGCACCCGTGCACGACCCGCATTCGGGGCGGCTGCTCGGCGCCGTCGACATCACCGGCGGCGACGGACTCGCGCATCCCCACAGCCTGGCGTTCGTCCAGGCGGTGGCACGCGCCGCCGAGTCCCAGCTGGCCCTGCTCGCCCCGCCGCCCGCCGAGGAGACGGGCCTGCGGCTGAGCGTCCTCGGCCGCGACGAGGCCCTCCTGCTGACCCCGGCCGGCCACAAGATCCGCCTCGGCCGCCGCCACAGCGAGCTCCTCGTCCTCCTCTCCCGCCACCCCGAGGGCCTGACCGGCGACGAACTGCTGTGCTGTCTCTACGAGGACGAGTCGGTGACCCCGGTGACGCTGCGGGCCGAACTCGCCCGCCTGCGCCGGGTGGTGGGGCCGGGTGTGCTGGAGTCCCGCCCGTACCGGCTGGCCGTCCCGGTCGAGTCGGACCTCGCCGTGGTGGAGCGCCGTCTCGGTTCCGGCGCGGTGACGGCCGCCGCGTCCGCGTACACGGGCCCGCTGCTCCCGCAGTCGCAGGCGCCCGCCGTGGCCCGGATCCGCCGCCGTCTGTCCGACGGGCTGCGGGCGGCGCTGATCGCGCGCGGCGACCCGGACCTGCTCGCCGACTGGGCACACGCTCCGTGGGGCGAGGACGACCTCGACGTGTGGCGCGCCCTCGCGGCCGCCCGGCCCGCGCCCGCGGTCCTGTCCCGCCTCGCCGCGCTCGACGCCGAGCAGGGCGCGGGCTCGTACGCAACGTAGCTGCAACGTCCGCGTCCCTAGCGTCCGGTGCGGAAGCTGCCCAACGGCGGGCAGCAGCGCGCACAGGAGGCCTCCCCCGATGACCCGTTACGCAGCGCCCGGCACGCAGGGCTCCGTCGTCTCGTACCAGGCCCGCTACGACCACTGGATCGGCGGCGCGTACGTCCCGCCCGCCCGCGGCCAGTACTTCGAGAACCCGAGCCCGGTCAACGGGCAGCCGTTCACCGAGGTGGCCCGGGGCACGGCCGAGGACGTGGAGCGCGCGCTCGACGCGGCGCACGCGGCGGCGCCTGCCTGGGGCCGCACCGCGCCCGGGGCCCGCGGCGACATCCTCCTCAAGATCGCCGACCGGATGGAACAGAACCTCGAACTGCTCGCCGTCGCCGAGAGCTGGGAGAACGGCAAGCCGGTCCGCGAGACCCTCGCGGCCGACATCCCGCTCGCCATCGACCACTTCCGCTACTTCGCGGGCGCGGTCCGCGCGCAGGAGGGCTCGCTCTCCGAGATCGACGACGACACCGTCGCGTACCACTTCCACGAACCGCTGGGCGTGGTCGCGCAGATCATCCCGTGGAACTTCCCGATCCTGATGGCGACCTGGAAGCTCGCGCCCGCACTGGCGGCCGGCAACGCGGTGGTCATCAAGCCGGCCGAGCAGACCCCGGCCTCGATCCACGTCTGGATGTCCCTGATCGCGGACCTGCTGCCGCCGGGCGTGGTCAACATCGTGAACGGTTTCGGCGTGGAGGCGGGCAAGCCGCTGGCGTCGAGCCCGCGCGTCGCGAAGGTCGCGTTCACGGGCGAGACCACGACGGGCCGGCTGATCATGCAGTACGCCTCGGAGAACATCAAGCCGGTCACGCTGGAGCTGGGCGGCAAGTCGCCGAACATCTTCTTCGACGACGTCTGGGCGCGGGACGACGACTTCCGCGACAAGGCGCTCGAAGGCTTCACCATGTTCGCCCTGAACCAGGGCGAGGTCTGCACCTGCCCCTCGCGGGCGCTGGTCCAGGAGGGCCACTACAGCGAGTTCATCGACGCGGCGATCGCCCGCACCGAGGCCATCACGCCCGGCCACCCCCTGGACACCGACACGATGATCGGCGCCCAGGCCTCCAACGACCAGCTCCAGAAGATCCTCTCCTACCTGGACATCGGCCAGCAGGAGGGCGCGAAGGTCCTGACGGGCGGTCAGCGCATCGAGTACGACGGCGAGCTGGCGGGCGGCTACTACGTCCAGCCCACCATCTTCCAGGGCAACAACCGCATGCGCGTCTTCCAGGAGGAGATCTTCGGCCCGGTCGTCTCGGTGGCCTCGTTCGCCGACTTCGACGACGCCATCAAGATCGCGAACGACACGCTGTACGGCCTGGGCGCGGGCGTGTGGACCCGCGACATGAACACGGCGTACCGCGCGGGCCGCGCCATCCAGGCCGGCCGCGTCTGGACGAACTGCTACCACGCGTACCCGGCGCACGCGGCGTTCGGCGGCTACAAGCAGTCCGGGATCGGCCGCGAGACGCACAAGATGATGCTGGACCACTACCAGCAGACGAAGAACCTTCTGGTTTCCTACAGCCCGAAGAGGCTCGGGTTCTTCTAGAGCGTTCCACAGGTGAAAGCCGGGGGGGGGGGGTGGGGCGGTGGGGGCCGCGCGCCCCCGCAGCCCCGGGCGGGCGGGGGGGCGAGTCGGGGGGCGGGCGGGGGGGGCGCGGG
>NZ_JBHYTK010000007.1:9113-22421 GCF_042749255.1 Streptomyces sp. NPDC059524
CGGTCACCGTCGGCGCGTCCGCGCCGGTCACGGGCGTGGCGGAGCGGGCCGAGCGGCGCGCCCGGGCCCCCCCGCCCCCGCGCGGCGCGCGGCGGCCCGTGCGCCCCCCCCCCCCCCCCCGATGCCCTGCGGGCCGGGAATTGCTATTCCTGGGCCTGCCTCGGGTCGATCGGGATCTCCAGTGCCGGGTTCTCGGCGCGTTCCTCGGCGGTCGACTGGCGCCACACGGTCCCGCAGCAGCGTGCGTACTGGTTCTGCCAGTCCGTCATGAACGCGTCGTAGCTGGTCCGGCCGGTCAGTTTCAGGTCCGACTCGTCGTTGTGCCAGACGCCGTTGCTCGTCCAGTTCGAGGAGCCGGCGAAGACGATTCTGGAATTGGCGTTACCCGCGTAACCGCCGCTGACCATCATGTACTTGTCGTGCGTGTAGTGCAGCGCGTTGCCGTTGGCGTCGATGCCGCGGGTGGTGTCGTGGACGTCGATGTTCGGCCGGTCCTTCAGGTAGGTCTGCACGCTGCTGTCCACCTGGCCGGCGGTGAAGAGTATGCGTATCTTCACTCCGCTCTGCGCCAGTCTCACCAGCTTCTTCGGCAGTTCCAGATAGTTCCGGTCGCCCGGCTTCCCGTGGGAGGTCCACTGGAACATGGCGATGTTGATCGTGGCCGGCGCCTTGACGTTGTTCAGGAAGTCGACCCAGGTGTCGCTCTTGGACCGCGCCTTGGGCCACTGGTAGGAGGGCGGGGACAGTGTCCTGGCGGCCTGGCCGCCGGCGGAGCTGTAGTAGTCGGGCACCAGTGGGCCGGGGCCGCCCCGCGCCCCCTTGGCCATGGCGGTGAAGTAGCGGGCGTAGGAGTTGTACAGGTCGACGTTGCCCTTGACGGTGAAGGCGCTGTTCCACGCGGTCCTGGCCTGGGCGGACGTGGGGTTGGCACTGCTGACAGTCACCGTCCTGTTCGCGTCGCTCCCGCCGCTGAGCATGTAGTACTTCGCGTGCAGGGCGGAGCCGGAGTAGTGGGTCAGGCAGCCGCCCGGACACAGCGCGGCGAAGCTGGAGGCTCGCGGGTCGTTGCCCAGTTCGTCGACCATCGACTGCCAGATCGCGTTGTCGCTGTGATAGTCCATCAGCGCCTTGACGATGACGCCACGCTGGTGTGCGGCGATCAGGGCGTCGGCGAATTCCGGGCCGGGCTGCGTGCTGCCTATCGAATACATGGCGACGCGTATGGTCTGCCCGCAACCGGCGCTGTTGATCGATTCGATGATCGGGCCCATGACGTTCATCTGGGCGTCGGGGTTCTCCGGGTCGTTGAAGCTCGGGCCCGGTCTCGAGGTGAAGGTGCGGGATTCGCAACTGAGCGCAGGCTTGGCCTTCTTGACCGCCGCGTGGGCCGTGGTCGGTGACAGCGCGGTGACGGCCAGCGCGGTGAGGAACGTGAGTGTGCGCTTCATGGCGGGCCTTTCGCTGGGCTGTTGACGCTGACGAGTCTGAGCGTTGCCGTGCGGTTCGATCAACAGTGCGTCGATGCGGTGCCGTCCGTCGGCGTTTGCCCGAAGTCGTTCCAGATGTGACCCACTGCTCGGCACACAGGAGACTCACGAAGGCGGCCTGAAGTTGCGGCAGAGCGAGCACCCGCTCACGTTCCGAGCGAGCGAGCGCGCCCCGCACCTTCACAGGTGCGGGGCGCGCAACACGGTCCGCGGGCGTATGAGGTAGGAAGGCATCCGTGACCGAAGCACCGCAGACCGCCGCCCAGCACGCGTTCATCGCCCTCGCGCCACCCGACGACGCGAAGAACGAGCTGGCCCGCGCCCTGGGGCCGGCCTACGCGGCCTGTCCCGACCTGCGCTGGAACCGCATCGAGGACTGGCACATCACCCTGGCCTTTCTGGGCGAGTTGCCGGTGCGGGTCGTTCAGCGGCTTCGCGGGCCCCTCGCCGACCTGGCGGCCGCGCGGCCCGCTCTCGAACTGTCGCTGGTCGGCGGCGGGCACTTCGACGAGCGGGTGCTGTGGAGCGGCATCGCGGGCGATCTCGGCCCGCTGCACGAGCTGGCCGAGGCGGTGCGGGCGCGGGTCCGGCACTGCGGAGTCTCCTTCGTGGAGCGTCCGCTGCGCCCCCACCTCACCCTGGCCCGAGCCCGGCGCTCCGACACCACGTCCGTCACCGCGGCGGCCGCCTCCCTCGACGGTTTCGCCGGACGCCCTTGGCGGACCGAACGCCTCCATCTGGTCGGGAGCACGGTGCGAGGCCACGCGGGCCCGCGGCGCTATCAGGACATCGACGCCTGGCCTCTCGTCGTCGGTCAGACGTTCCTGGCCTGAGTCCTGCTCGGCCGGACACGACCTGAACCGGGCAGACCGCCACCCGGGTACCGCCCGTCGGCAGAGCGGGTCACTGCAGTCCGAGGCGCCCCGCGATCTCCTCGGTGTGCCGCAGGCGTTCGGGTGCGGCGTCGCCGAGTGCCGTGACCACTCCGGCGACGACTGTCTCGACCACGGCGAGGGTCGGCACGAGGCTGTCGTACGGGGACGGTGTCGTGACCAGGCTGGGCAGTACGACCTCGGCGTGCGCGGAGACCGGGGAAAGCCAGCGGTCGGTGAACAGGATGACCTTCGCACCTTGCTCGAGGGCGATTTCGGCCATCGTGACCTTGTCCTGCTCGTAGCGGCGGTAGTCGAACACGACCAGGACGTCCCGGCGGGTGAGAGCGCTGAGTGTCGCGGTCCGTTCGACGTCGCCCTCGGGCAGGAGCCGGATGTCGCCGCGCAACTGCATGAGGTGCAGTCCGAGGTACTGGGCGAGGAGATGGGTGAAGCGGCCGCCGGCCAGGGTGATGCGGCGTTTGCCGTCGGCCAGGAGTGAGACGGCCTGTTCCAGGTCGTGCGGCGGGAGTTCGGTGAGCGTCTGCGCGACGGCGGAGCTGAACAGGGTGCTGCCCTGTGCGAGCAGGGACGCCTCGCCGCCCGGCGCCGCGTCGGCGCGCGTGTGGTCGGCGGACTCGTACAGGGACAGGGGCGAGGCGTTGCGTTCGTCGAGTTCCTCGCGCAGGGCGGTCTGGAAGTCCGGGAAGCCTCGGTAGCCGAGACGGTTGGCGAAGCGGATGACCGTGGGGGCGCTGACGCCCGCCCGGTCGGCGAGGACCGCGACGGTCTCGAAGCCGGCCGACGGGTAGTTGACCAGGAGGACCCGGGCGACCTTGCGCTCGGCCGGGCTGAGGTCGCCCAGCTTGTGCCGGATCACGTCGGCGAGTGCGCCAGGGGCCATCGCGGGTTCCTCTCTCGGTCGTCGGCGGGCGGGCGGCCCACGTGCCGAGCCTAATGCCGATCACCGCCGCCGCGGTCCCGGCCGCCGCGTCCGGGGACGCCGGGGTGCTCCCGCACCGGGCAACGGCGCGGTGAACCGGTGCGGGAGGGCAGGGGGGCCGGGTCAGGTCGCGCGGCTGTCACCCAGGGCGGCGACGAGGGAGGCGAGCAGGGCGACCCTGGCCGGGACCGAGCTGACGTCGAGCCATTCCTCCGGGGTGTGGTCGGCGCCGCCGACCGGTCCCAGACCGTCGAGTGTCGGGACCCCGGTGCCGGCGAGGGTGTTGGCGTCCCCGACACCGCCCGTCGCCGTGGCACCGAAGGTCAGGCCCAGGCGTCCGCCGATGTCCTGGGCCGTGTCGAGCATCCGGCGGGAGGCGGGCGTGTCCTCCATCGGCGGGCAGGACATGAGTTCCTCGACGCCGACGTGGGTGCCTGGGACGACGGGCCGCGCGGCGGCCCGCCTCAAGGCGCCGGTGGCGGCGCGCATGCCGCTTTCGGTGGCCGAACGGATCTCGACGAGGAGTTCCGCCTCGGGACAGACGATGTTGAAGCGGCTGCCCGCGCGCACGACGCCCACGTTGAGGGTGACGCCCTCCCACATGCCGTTCAGCGCCTGGATCGCGATGACGAGATGGGCGGCGGCCAGGGCCGCGTTCGCTCCGCGTTCGGGTTCGATGCCCGCGTGTGCGGCGCGTCCGGTGACGGTGAGCCGGAAGTCGGCGACCCCCTTGCGCGCGATGACCAGATCGCCGTTCTCCCGGGCGCATTCGAGGGCCAGGGCGAAGTGGACCCCTTCGGCCGCCCGCCGGATGAACGGTCTGCTGGCGGGTGAGCCGATCTCCTCGTCGGGTGTGGCGAGGAAGACGAGTTCGTCGTAGTCCTCGATGCCCGCCCGGGCGAGGATCTCAAGAGCTGCGAGGCCCGCGACCAGACCTCCCTTGTCGTCGCTGACTCCTGGCCCGTGAGCGAGGGATCCGTCGAGGGAGAAGGGGCGTTCGGCGGCGGCTCCGTCGTCGAAGACGGTGTCCATGTGCGCGGCGAGCAGGAGTCGGCGGCCCCCGTCCGCGACCGGGAGGCGGCCTTCCTTGCGGCCGATGAGCAGATCGCCGGTGCGGTGTCCTCGGTGCGGTGGCAGCGCGACACGTTCCACGGAGAAGTCCAGTCGCTCGAGGTGGGCGCGGACCAGGTCCGCCACCCGGTTGACGCCGTCGGCACTGTACGAGCCGGAGTCGATCGCGACGAGTTCGGCCAGGTCCTCGAGGTAACGGGCCTGGTGCGCGCGGGACAGCGACAGCAGAACCTCGTCGAGGGGCTGCTGCCGGGGCGGGGCGCTCACAGGACCTTCGACAGGAAGGCGCGGGTGCGCTCCTGTTCCGGTTCGGCCAGCACCTGCCGGGGGTCACCGGATTCGACGACGACGCCTTCGTCCATGAAGACTGCCAGGTCGCCGACTTCCCGGGCGAAGCCGATCTCGTGCGTGACGACGACCATGGTCATGCCGTCCTCCGCGAGCCTGCGCATGACGTCGAGGACGTCGCCGACGAGTTCAGGGTCGAGCGCCGATGTCGGTTCGTCGAACAGCATCAGTTTCGGTTTCATGGCGAGGGCGCGGGCGATGGCGACGCGCTGCTGCTGGCCGCCCGAGAGCTCGGCCGGGTAGTGGCCCTCCCGGTCGGCGAGCCCGACCTGGTCGAGGAGAGCCCTCGCCTCGTCGCGCGCCTGGCCCCTGGTGACGCCGGCGACCCTGACGGGGGCCTCCATGACGTTCTCCAGAGCGGTCATGTGCGGGAAGAGGTTGAACCGCTGGAAGACCATGCCGATGTCCCGCCTCCGGGCGGCGACCTCGCGCTCCCGCAGTTCGTGGAGGCGGGCGCCCTGCGGCCGGTGGCCGACCGGGTCGCCGTCGACGGAGAGCCGGCCACCGTCGATCCTCTCCAGATGGTTGATGCATCGCAGGAACGTGGACTTGCCGGACCCGGAGGGCCCCAACAGGCAGCACACCTGGCCGCGTTCGACCGTCAGGTCGATGCCCCGGAGAACCTGGAGAGTCCCGAAGTGTTTGCGCACGCCTTCCGAGTGCACCATGGGCGCGGTCACAGGCCCGCCTCCTTCTGTGTACGGCCGCGCAGAGCGGTGAGGGGTCCGGCGCACAGGCGCCGCAGGGGCGATACCTCGGCGCCTCGGGCCGTGCCGCGTCCGTAGCGGCGTTCGAGCCACGCCTGCGGGACGCTCAGGACGCTGACCAGGGCCAGGTACCAGAGCGACGCCACGACGAGCATCGGGATGACCTGGTAGTTCTGCCCGTACACGTCCTGGATGTTGGACATCAGGTCGTGCGCCGCGATCACCGACACGAGGGCGGTCATCTTGAGCATGTTGATCGTCTCGTTGCCCAGCGGCGGAATGATCACGCGCATCGCCTGGGGCAGCACGATCCGCCGCATCGTGAGTGCCGGGCGCATGCCGAGCGAGTGGGCGGCCTCGGTCTGCCCGGGGTCGACGGACCGGATCCCGGCCCGGACGATCTCGGAGGCGTACGCGGCCTCGTTCAGGCCGAGCGCGAGCAGGGCCGCGACGGACGGGGTGAGCAGGGTGTTGGTGTCGGCCTGGAAGAAGGTGACGCCGGTGAACGGGATGCCGATCATCACGTGCTGGTAGAGGGCTCCGGCGTAGCCCCAGAAGATGATCTGCACGAGCGGCGGTGTACCGCGGAAGACCCAGACGAACAGCGATGACAGGCCGTACAGGACCGGGTTGTCGGAGAGCCGCATGACGGCCACGAGTGTGCCGAGGACGAGGCCGAGGGTCATCGCGGCAGCGGTCAGCCACAGCGTGGTGGCCAGACCGTCGAAGATGAGGCCGGCGAACAGGTATTGGCCGACGACGTCCCAGTGCAGGTTCCCGTTCTTCGCGAGCGAGCCGATGAGGCCGGCCAGCGCGGCGACGGCGGCCACCGCGGAGAGGGCACGCCCCCAGTGGCGGACGGGAACGATCTCGAAGGTGTCGGGTGCGGGGGGCTTACTGGTGTGGGGTGTGCCCGCGTGGGTGGTGGTGGTCATCTCTAGTCCACCGCCGCGTTCTTGGTGGCTTCCTTCACGGCGATGGAGGCGACGCCGTACTTGTCGCAGATCCTGCCGAGGGTGCCGTCGTCGATGAGGGCCTGGAGCGCGCGCTGGATCACGTCCGTCAATTGCGGGAGCCGTCTGCTGACGGCGATGCCGTTGGGCGAGGCGCGGTAGCCGGCCGGCGCATCAGGGTCCTCGGCCAGATCGAAGGCCTTGCCGCCGTCGGCGGTCTTCGCCGCCCAGCCGGCGGCGGGTTTGGTGACGACCTCGGCGATCACCTTGCCGGAGCGCAGGGCGAGTTGGGCGTCGGAGTCCTTGGGGAAGGTCTGGATGTCGGCTGCCTTCAGTCCGGCGGACCGGCACCCGGCCTGGTGGGCCTCGAGCAGCTTGTGCTGGTTGGTCGCGGCCTGGACACCGACCTTTCGGCCGCACAGGTCGTCCAGCGTGCTGATCTTCGCCGGGTTGCCCTCGGCGACGAGGATGCCCGATCCGGAGCGCGAGTAGTCGACGAAGTCGACGACCTTCTGCCGCTCCTTGTTGTCGGTCAGCGCGGACATCGCCACGTCGAACTTGCCGGCCTGGAGGGCGGGCACGATGCCGTCGAACTTGGTCGGGGTGAAGGCGAACCTGACGCCGAGCTTGGCTCCCAGGGCTTGGCCGAGGTCGTAGTCCAGGCCGGTCAGTTCGCTCTTTCCCTCGCTGACGAACATGGCGAACGGGGCGTACGGGACGTCCGCGGCCACGCGTACGGCGCCCGCCTTCTTGATCTGCTCGGGGAGCGCTTCGTGCAGGGCCGGGTCCCGCGCGACCGTGACCCCGGTGACCTTGTCCCCGGCGTCGGGCTCGCCACCGCCCGTGTCGCTCGCTCCACAGCCGGAGACCACCGCCAGAGCCGTGCAGACCAGCACGGCAGTCGCCCCACCGCGGGGCGCAGAGATGTACATCAACGTCGTTCCCTCTCGGACGTCCGAAGCGAGCGGAATCCGCTCCACCGACGTTCCAGAAGTTACACATCCACACTTCATATTGCTAGATGTAATAGTCGTTACATGCACGGGTGAGCCCTGGCCGGCTTCGGGCGAACCGACTCACATCGGCATCATCGAGCTCTGCAGACCGGGCAACAGCCAGTCCTGGAAGGGGGCGAGCACGGCCAGCACCAGGAACGCGACGCCGGACACGCGGGCGAGCTGCGGCCCCCGGGACCAGAGCTTCTCCAGGAAGATCAGGGCCGCGACGGCCGCCATCGCCGCGATGTTCATGACGCCGAGCGGGATCAGGACGACCATCAGGGCCCAGCAGCAGCCGAGGCAGTACGCGCCGTGGTGCAGCCCCACCCGCAGGTCACGCAGGCGCGGCCGGTACGAGGCGTACCGCATCAGTTGTGTCATCGGGCTGCGGCAGTGGCGCAGGCAGATGTTCTTGAGCGGGCCCCACTGGTACAGCCCGGCGAGCGCGAAGGCGGCGGCACCGATCCACCGCGCGGCGTCCGGGTCCCGGTCGACCAGGTCGCCGGTGAGCGCGAGGCCCCCGTAGGCGAGGAGGCCGAACGCCGTCCAGACCAGCAGGTAGCCGCAGAGGAACTCGGTGGTGCGCAGCGCCCGTACGGCGCCGCCGGACTGGCGGCCGATGCCCTTGGCCCAGGTCAGTGCGACCGGAGCGACGGAGGGCAGCATCATCGCGGCCATCATGGCCAGCCACAGCAGCAGGAACAGCGGCAGCGCCATCCCCATCGTGCCGGGCTCGATCCCCATGTCCGTGGCCTGGCCCACCGTGAGCACCCAGGCCAGAGCGGCGATGAGGACGATCAGTGTCCAGGCCACGGCGAGGTCCCGGACCGGCAGCAGCACTCCGGACCGCAACGGATCGTCCTTCGTGTCCAGTCGCTGAAAGGCATGCATGACGCACTCCTCTCGGACCCTTCCAGCACAGCACGGATTCCGGGGAAGGCAAGCCGCCGCGAGCACTGGAAGCCCCGGCCGCGGAGGCGCACGATGGAGGGGAGGAAAGGAATCGAATCGACCCGTTCCGGCCGCCGGGGGCCGGACGAACACGGATCATGACCGGGTCCGACGCTCCGCTCCCACGCCCCGCGGCCACGGCTGTATGAGGTGAGAGCGATGACCCCGGCGACAGAGACGGTGCCGGCGTGGCGCCTGGCGGGCGACTGGTTCGACGTGTGCAAGTGCAGTATTCCGTGCCCGTGCTCGTTCGCCCAGCCGCCGACCAGCGGCGACTGCGAAGGCATCCTGGTGTGGCACATCCGCGAGGGTGCCTACGGTGACGTCCGGCTGGACGGCCTGAACATGGTGATGCTCGGTTCCTTCGTCGGCAATGTGTGGGCGGAGCACTCGGACTCGTACGCCGCGTTCATCTTCGACGAGCGGGCCGACGACGGGCAGCGGCAGGCGCTGCAGATGATCTTCAGCGGGCAGGCGGGCAGCTGGCCCGAGCAGCTGGTGACCATGGGCGCGTTCGAGGTGCGGGGCATGGACTTCGCGCCGATCGACGTGGAGATCGACGAGGATCTCGGCACCTGGCGGGCCGTCGTCCCCGGGAAACTCGAAGCCCGCGCCGAGGCGCTCACGGGGCCGACCACCCCTGAAGGCGCCCGTGTGCAGTCGACGAACCTCCCCGGCTGCGAGACCGGCCCCGGCCAGCTCGCCACCTGGGGCCGCGCCGTGACCGACCGGGCCGACGCGTTCGGCTTCGCCTGGGACCGTTCCGGCAAGTCCAGCAAGACGATCACCTTCGACTGGTCGGGACCCACCTGAGCGCACTGGCGTAGCGTGACCCCGAAGACTTCCCACGGAGACTGCCGAGGCCACGATGAGCGAACCGACCAAGCCCCAGGTCACCGTTCCGGAGGGCGACGCCCCCACCGAGCTGACCGTGCGGGACCTGGTCGTCGGGGACGGCCCCGAGGTGAAGCCGGGCATGGTGGTCCGCGTCCACTACGTCGGGGTCACCTTCGCCACGGGCAAGGAGTTCGACGCCTCCTGGGACCGGGGCGAGCCCTTCAAGTTCGCCCTGGGCAGCGGCCGGGTCATCAAGGGCTGGGACCGCGGCGTGAAGGGCATGAGGCTCGGCGGCCGCCGCGAGATCATCGTCCCCCCACGCCTCGGCTACGGCAAGCAGTCCCCCTCTCCCCTGATCCCGCCGGGCTCGACCCTGGTGTTCGTGGTGGACCTGGTCGATGTGTACTCGGGAACGGCGGGGTGGAGCAAGGCCGGCTGACCCTGCCCGACGGCCGCACCGCGGCGGAACCGGACCCTACGCGCCGGTGTGGGTGTGCGCGGCCCACAGGGTCGGGGTGTGCGGATAGCGGGCACGCTGGCTCCGGACGGCGTGGTGCAGGGCTTGCGGAGTGCGGTGCGCCTGCGGCGGGACCGTTCCTCCGTCGGTGAGGTGGGTGTAGAAGTCCCGTGCGAGGTCGGCGGCCGGGCGATCGGTGACCTGCCACAGCGTGCCGATCACATGCCGGTAGCCGGCCAGTTGGAAGGCACCGGTGATGTGGAGCGACTCGTCCACGAGCAACGGCGACGTGACGCTGGTGTAGCAGGCGGACAGGTAGGCGAGGTCGGCGTTCAGTCCCAGCGCGCCGATGTCCCTGATCGTCAGGGGTTCCGTTTCGTAGTCGCTCAGCAGCAGGCAGCTCTGGGCGGGGTCGGCCCATCCGCTGGACCCGTGGCAGGCGAAGTGCGCGATGCGGTACTCGGGGAGCGCCCGCAGGACCACGTCGCGGGTGGTGGGAGTGAGCACCTGGGCGTCCGCGACGAGGGCGGAGATGTCGGTGGTCTCCTCGGGAACGGCCGGAAGGGGGGCGGCGCCGGGAATCTCCGCGACGGGGACGATGACCGCGGCCCTGCCACCGGTCTCCGGCTGTCGGGCGAGGGCGCGGATCGTGGTGGTGTACGAGGAGACGACGCGGTCCATGACGGCTCGGGGTGCGGCCGTCCGCTCGGGGTCGTCGACGTGATACCCGGCGGCGTGCAGGGGGAGGTAGGCCAGGAATCCGACGGGGCACCAGCGCACCCGCGGCCAGTCCTCCCCGGGGCCGGGCTTGGCGACGTGCCCCAGGTGGGTCAGCACCGGTTCCGTGATGGTGTCCCACATCCAGGCCAGGACGGAGAAGATCTCCTGCTGGGCCCGGACCCGCTCGACCGGGTCCAGTTCCGGGTCGTTGGCGGCGTTGACCGCGGCGAACATCCGGTTCGTGTATTCCATCGCCGTGTCCTGGGTCAGCGAGGTGAGCGGCAGTACTTCGACGGGCTGCCCGGCGCTCTCGGGGAGGATCAACGCGTCGCACCGCAAGGCACCCACGACGACGAACACGACCCTCGCACCCTGCGCGTCGTGGACCAGTTCCTCGATACCGGGGGCCTGGAAGAAGCCGCTGAATCCCGGCAGGCCTCGGATCCGGTCGAGGAGGCGTCGCCATTCCTCGTACGCGTCGCGGCGGTCCTCGGCCAGTTGCCGCCGCGCCTCCCAGACCGTCGCCGGTGGGCCCTCCTGGTCGGGGAGAGGCACGGACGCCGTGGGGGCGTCCGGCACGCCGAGCCGGACGCGCAGTCGTTCGAGTTCGTCGGCGAGGTGCGGAGCGTACCCACGCAGCCGGACCATGTCGGGGCCGCGCGCGCTGTGGGCGTCCGCGGCCAGGACTCCACGGGTGCGCTCCAGGAGTTCCACGGCACGCTCGGGCCGGCCGGCGGCGAGCGCGGCGGCCACCGCCTCCGCGGCCAGACCGGGCAGCCGGCCGATCCGGTGCTCACGGTCGGAGCGCGCCAGATCGCTGGGCAGCACGGCGGTCAGGAGTTCGACGGCCTCCTCGATGGCCCGCAGCGCCGCGTCCGGCGTCCCCCGGGCGATGGCCGCCTGGGCGAACCGGCGGTGGGCCATGTAGCGGAGAAACGCCTCACCGGTCGCGCCGGCCCCGGCCTCACCGAAGTATCGGCAGGCCTCGTGCAGGGCCTCGACGGACCCGGTGCGGTCGTACAGGTCGTTCAGCGCGGCACCGAGGCTGTACAGGTGCATGGCTCGCTTGGGCTGGTCGAGCGGGCTGACCGCGACGGCCATACGTCCCTTCTCGATGGACTCCTCCAGCACGTCGACACGGCCGTTGCGCTGGAACAGCCTCAGCAGCGAGTTGCTGAGGTTGGCGTAATTGTCCGGGCGGTTGGGATGGTCGAGGGGGCTGTCCGCCACTGATCTGCGCCCGGTCTCGATCGCCTCCACCAGCACGTCGACACGGTCCGTGCGCTCGAACAGCAGCCGCTGTGCGACACCGAGGCTGGCGAGGAGGTCGGCGCGACCCCGATGACCGGAGGGAATGACGGCGAGCATCTGGCGGCCCGTCTCGATGGCCTCCTCCAGCGCCTCGTCGCTTCCCGTGCGGTCGAACAGCCTCAGGTACGCGCAGTGCAGGAGGTTCAGCACGACGACTCCCTGACGGCTGTTGTGCGCTGTCCCGCGAAGCGCCTGGCGACCGCCGTCGATCGCCTCCTCCAGCAAGGCCGTCTGCCCCGTGCGCTCGAACATGCGCACAAGGGCCATGCCGAGGTTGGCCACGACTCCGGCGCGTTTCGGGTCGCCGGGGGCGACCGCGGTGAGCGCCTGCCGCGCGGCCCCGATGGACTCCTCCAGGACCTCGACACGGCCCGTGCACTCGTACTGACGCCGCAGCGCGGGCGCCAGGTTGGCGGACAGAGCCGCCCGGTACGGGCTGCCGTCAGGGGCTGCCGCCATGGCCCGGCGCCCGGTCGCGATGCCCTCCTCCAGCGCTTCGATCCGGCCCGTGCTTTCGAACCGTGCCAGCAGCGCCGTGGCGAGATTTCCCAGATACTGCGGCCGGTCGGGGTCGGCTTCGGCCGCGGCGGCCACCGCGAGGCGTCCGGTCTCGATCGCCTCGTCGAGGACTTCGGGCCGCCCCGTGCTCTCGAACAGGCTGCGCAGGGTCATCCCGTGGTTGCTCGCGACTCCGGCTCGGCGCGGGTCGTCGCGCGGGACCGTGGCCAGAGCACGGCGCCCTTCCTCGACTGCCTCCTCCAGAGCCGCCATGTCGCCGGTACGTTCGTGCACGCCCAGCAGGGCGAGCGCCAGAATATCCGACACGGCGCCCCGATGGGGATGGTCGTCGGGCGTGACGGCCAGGGCGGCACGAGCCGCTCCGACGGCCTCCTCCAGGACATCGGCGCGGCCGGTGCGCTGATGCTCCACCATCAGGTCCACCGCGCGGTTCGCCAACTCCTCGGTCCGTCCCGGGCGTTGCGCCCGGGACCTGTCGAACATGGTGCGGAACCAGCCACCTGCCACGGTCGTCATGCCCCCGTCTCCGAATACCGATGGACTCTGGTTCTGCTCCGTCCCGCGTGGATCTACTCTCGGATCGGCGAACAGTACGACGGAGCGTCACCTGCCGTGCCTCCACGGCGCGTTCGGCATCTTCGGCTCCCGGGGGACAGTGAGGAAGACATGGACGCGATGACACGTGAGCGCGTGGGGTCGTTGTGCGACCAGCTCAGCCGATGGCCGTCGCTGCGGACGACAGTCCGGGACGGCGGGGGCGAGGCCGAGCTCCGCGATCTGCTCGGACAGCTCGCGAGCGACGCGGATCCCGACGAGGGGCTCGTGAGGACGCTGCTGGACGCGGTCGAGCGCGCCTGCGCCCGGCAGGGCCTGGCGGGTCTCACCAGCCGGAGCGGCATCGGGCCTGTGGACATGACGAGCTTGCCGCCGGGGCTGGCCGATGTCCGTGGTGTCGTGGGCTGGACGTGCCCGCTCGGGCGCTGCGACCGGGTGGTCACTCCGGACGAGACCGCCCAGGCGCCCACCTGCGCGGGGGGGGCGGCGGTCGCGCGCGGCGGCCGGGGGCGGGCCCCCCCACACGCCCGGGCGCCGGTCTAACAGAGCCCGCGCGGCCCCGCGCCGCAAAGGCCGCCA
>NZ_JBHYTK010000007.1:22431-72191 GCF_042749255.1 Streptomyces sp. NPDC059524
GTGGGGGGGGGGCGGCGGGCGCGCGCGCGCCGGGGGGGCGGGGTCTCTCCCCCCCGCCCCCCCCCCCGCCCCCCCCCCGGGGGGCGCCCCCGCGCCCCCCCCCCCCCCCGACTGCCGGATGACGCCCTATCCGCCGGTCCAACGGTGAACTCCGTCCTCGCCGGCATCGGCACGAAACTCGCCGAAAGGTGGGCCGGCGCCCTCCTTCTGCCCGGCCTCCTGTGGACGGTCCTGCTGGCGGTGGGCCTGCGTCTGGGCCAGACCCACCCCTTCGACCGCGGGCGGCTCGAGGGCTGGCTCGACCAGATCGCGGCACGACCGGCGGCCCATGCTCCGGGCACACTCTTCCTGGTCACCGGAGTGTTCTTCCTGGCCGCGGCGGGCATCGGGCTGCTCTCCGCAACCATGGGCGGTCTGGTCCAGCGGTGGTGGGCGCTGCCCGCCGACCGCCCCTTGATGTCATGGCTCCTGCGCCGGCGGCAGCGCCGCTGGGACGAGGCGACCCGGGAGCTGAAAGCGGCGATTCTGCGGGCGGCCCGGGCCGCGCCCGGTTCGATCGACGCCGACCGGGCGGCGGCACACGTGCGCCGCCGCCGGCGCAGGAGGGCCGTTCTCGGTCCTGCCCGGCCGGTGTTCCCGACCAGGGTCGGCGACCGGTTCGCTCGTGCGGGGCTGCGGATCGCCGAAGTGAACGGCCTGGAGGACATCGCCCTGGTCTGGCCCCGCTTGTGGACCGTACTGCCCGACGGGTTGCGGGCTGATGTCACTGCCGCCCGTGCCGCCCACTCCGCCCATGCCCGGCTGGTGGCCTGGGGTCTGCTCAACTGCCTGCTCGCCGCCGTCTGGTGGCCCGCCGCGCTGATCGGCATCGCCCTGGTCGTCGTCGCGGTGCTGCGCGCCCCGGCGGGAGCCGACACTCTGGCCACGCTGGTAGAGACCGCGGCGGACCTGTGCGTCAGCGAACTCGCCGACCGGCTCGGTGTCCCCGCCGCGTCGTCGGCGGCAGACACGGGCCGCGAGATCACCGCGCGGCTGCGCCACGTGGCCCTCCCGTCCGTGCCCTCGCCGAGTGAGGCGGGGCCGGGGTGAACGGGCGGCGCTGTCAGTGCCCTCCCGTAGTCTTCCCGGCACCGCTCACCGACCGGGAGGATCAAGAGAGTTGTCCGGCCAGTCCGCTTTTCCGTTGCCTTTTCAGACGTCCCGTTCCCTACCCTTCGCGGCACCGCGCACGCTGCGTGAGCTGGAGATGATGCGGTGCAGTGCGCACATCCGGGCGAAGGCGCGGTGGTTCGAGAAGATGCGGGACGGTGAGATCGTCGCCCGCTGGACCCGGGAGGCGCACGCGCAGGGGCTCACCGAGGCGCAGGTCCGTTACGTGCTCGCGGAGCTCGCGCACTACGCCGCGCTGAGGGACGAGCGGACCGGGATCGAGGTGTCCGGCGTCCACGGCGTGTGGCAGTCGGACACGCTGGTCGACGACGCGTTGAGGTCGCGGCTGCGCGAGGCCGTACGGGTTCTGGAGGAGGTGCCGGACGCGGAGAAGGACTGGCATCCCGGGTCCGGCGGGCAGGTGCTGGATCTGGTGCATCCGTCGCTGTTCTGCCTCGTGCGCGACGTGAGCGGCGCGCCGGAGCGGGCCTGGGACCATCGGGCCGACCGGTACACGAAGTACGAGTTCTCGGAGAAGTTCCAGTGGCTGCCGACGGACGTCGATGTCGCGGAGGACGGCAGCGCCGCATTCCGCTCGTACGTCAACAACGTCCACCCCGAGCGGCATCGTGAACTGGCTGCCGTTCTGCCGGAGTTGTTCGCGCGGATGCTGCCGCTCTGGGAGAACGTGCTCACCGATCTGCGGCATCCGCGGCCGCCGCGCATCGAGGCCGATCCCTTCGGGTGGTACGACTCGGAGCCGGAGTGTCCGGACAAGGCTTCGTACGGCGACGACGAGGAGGCGTACCAGGAAGCCGTGCGGGCCTGGGAGGTGGCCCAGGACGACTGGTGGCAGAACCGCCGCCCGGTCGTTCCCGACGCCCCGGTCTTCACGCCGCCCGAACTGCCGGACGCGTCCGCCCGGGTCGGCCTGCGCGGGCGCCGGCTTCAGGTCATCGTCAAGCTCGCCACCATCCACCTGACCCCGGACAGCCCCGAGTACGCGGGGGGTTCCTGGCACGTCGAGGGGATGCTGAACGAACGGATCGTCTCGACCGGCATCTACTACTGGGACAGCGAGAACATCACGGAGAGCCGGCTGGGGTTCCGGGCGGCGCTCGACGACCCGGACTACGAGCAGAACGACGACAACGGGGTGCGGGACGTCTACGGCCTGGAGAACGAGGACGCGCTGAGCCAGGTGCTGGGCTCGGCGTCGACCCCGGCGGGCCGCTGCCTGGCGTTCCCGAACGTCCTGCAGCACCGGGTCGACGCGTTCCGCCTCGAGGACCCCTCCCGCCCGGGGTACCGCAAGATTCTGGCGTTCTTCCTCGTCGACCCGTCGGAGACGATCGTGTCGACCTCCGACGTGCCGCCGCAGCAGCCGTGGGCCGAGACGTCGACGATGACGCCGGCCCAGGCGAAGGAGTACCGCGAAGAGCTCATGCGGGAGCGGAAGTTCTTCGTCACCGAGCACAACGAGCAGCTCTACGAACGGGAGTTCTCGCTCTGCGAGCACTGAGCGTGACCGCCGGGCGCTGACACCCGGCGGTCCCCGGCGCGGTGGGCTCAGCCGCCGCGCCGGACCCGGGCCGCCTTGCGGGCCTCGGCGAGCTTGCGGGCCTCGCTGCTCTTGCGGGACGGCTTGGCACCGGAGGCGCTCTTGGTGTCCTTGCTGGTGCCGATGCCTCGGAACGGGGCGTTCTGGTTCTTGGGGCGCGTCGACGGCCCGCCGTCGAGAGGCGTTCCGGAGGGGACCCGGGCGCCGGTGATCCGGCTCAGCTCCGCCTCGCCGGACCGCACCTTGGTGACCTTGGCGGTGACGTCGGCGTCCGCCATGACCTGGCTCGTCTCGCGGCGCTGCCCGGAGAGGGCGAGCGTCACGACGGTGCCGGTGCGGCCGGCCCGGGCGGTGCGGCCCGCGCGGTGCAGGTAGTCCTTGGGATCGGTGGCCGGGTCGACGTTGACCACGAGGTCCAGGTCGTCCACGTGCAGGCCGCGCGCGGCGACGTTCGTCGCCACCAGCGCGGTGACCTGCCCGTTCTTGAACCGGGCCAGGGTCGCGCTGCGCTGCGGCTGGGACTTCCCGCTGTGCAGGGCGGCGGCGGGCACGCCGCTGGCCCGCAGATGCCGGGTGAGCTGGTCGACGCCGTGCTTGGTGTCCAGGAACAGCAGGACGCGGCCGTCGCGGGCGGCGATCTCCGTGGCGACGGACCAGCGGTCCGGGCCGTGCACGACGAAGACGTGGTGCGCGATCCCTGAGACCGCGTTCGACGAGGGGTCCACGGAGTGCACGGCGGGGTCGCGCAGATAGCCGCGCACCAGCTGGTCGACGTCACCGTCGAGGGTGGCCGAGAACAGCATCCGCTGCCCGTCGGGCCGCACCTGGTCGAGGATCTCGGTGACCTGCGGCAGGAATCCCATGTCGCACATCTGGTCGGCCTCGTCCAGGACCGTGATGCGGACGCGGCCGAGACGGCAGCCCTTGCGCTCGATCAGGTCGTGCAGACGCCCCGGGGTGGCGACGACGATCTCGGCGCCGTCCCGCAGCGCGGCGGCCTGCCGGCCGACGGACACGCCGCCCACCACGGTGGCGAGCCGCAGCTTCAGGGCGTCCGCGTAGGGGGTGAGCACCTCGCCGACCTGCTGCGCGAGCTCCCTGGTGGGCACGAGGACGAGCGCGAGGGGTTCCTTCGGCTGGGCGCGCCGGCCGGCCGTGCGGGCCAGCAGACCGAGGCCGAAGGCGAGCGTCTTGCCGGAGCCCGTGCGGCCCCGGCCGAGGACGTCCCGTCCCGCGAGGGCGTTGGGCAGCGTCGCCGCCTGGATGGGGAAGGGCACCTTGACGTCGTGCTCGTCGAGCGTCCGCAGCAGCGCGGCCGGGAGTCCCAGGTCACTGAAGGACGCGGCGGACTCGTCGTCCTGCCGCCGGGCGTCGGCGCGTGCTGATTCGCTCACTGAGAGCCTTCCTCCGAAGGGGACCGTACCGACGTACCGGGGAAGGCGCGGCGGGGACGCGGCCGCCGGCCGGAGCCCCCGTACGGAGCGGGGGCGCGGCGAGGCCACAAACGCACAAGGCTAGCACGGGAGGCCGGTCCGGCCCTCGGTGATCAGTGCCCACTGTGCGGGGGCGAGCACGCGCGGCCCCCTCACCACGCCACCCCCGCACCACGCCGACCCCGCACACCTCGCCGTCCGCTCAGGCGGGCTCGTGCGCGTGCACCGTGCGGACGGCGTCGACGACGGCCCCGCGGTGCACGAGGTCGATGGCCGCGCGGACCCTCGGGTACATGACGACGTCCTGCGTGAGGTGGTCGACGGGCCGGCCGTCGGCGGAGCGGGTCGAGCGCAGCATGCCGAGGACCGCCCGGCTCGCGGAGGACAGCACCGACGGGTCGGCGTCCTGCTCGGCGAGGCGCAGTTCGAGCGCCTGCGCGGCCATGAGGAGCTCGATGCCGATGACTGCCTCGATGTTGGCGACGACCTGCCGGGCGTGCCGGCCGGCGTTGTTCGCCATCGAGACGTGGTCCTCCTGGTTCGCGCAGGTCGGGATGGAGTCGACGCTGTCGGGGTGGGCCAGCGTCTTGCAGTCCGACACCAGGGCCGCCGCGAGGTACTGCGGCAGCATGTAGCCGCAGTCCATGCCGACCTTCTCGCTGGCGACGAGCATGTCCGGAAGTCCCCGGTTGAGCGAGCCGTCGTCGAGGCGGAACAGCCGGCGCTCGGCGATGCTGCCGATCTCGGTGACGGCGATGGAGAGGAAGTCCGCCGCGAAGGCCAGGTACTCGGCGTGGAAGTTGCCGCCGGAGACGGCCTTCAGGGAGCGGCCGGCGGGCAGGTCCGGGAAGACCAGGGGGTTGTCGGTGGCCGCGTTGATCTCGGTCTCGACGATGCCGTGCACGAAGCGCAGGGTGTCGCGGACGGGGCCGAGGACCTGCGGGGTGCAGCGCAGCGAGTAGGCGTCCTGGGGCGGCCTGCGGGTCGGGTCGCGGTCCACGTCGCCGTCGATCAGACCGCTGTCGCCGAGCAGCTGCCGGATGCGGGCGGCGGACTCGATCTGCCCCTGGTGGCCGCGGGCCTCGTGGATCTGCGGAAGGAACGCGTCGCCGAAGCCCATCAGGGCCTCGATGGACATCGCGGCGGTGATCTCGGCGGTGGCGAGCAGGTTCTCCGCGTCGGCGACGGCGAGGGCGACCTGCGCGGTGGAGAAGGACGTGCCGTTGGTGAGGGCGAGGCCCTCCTTGGCGCGCAGGGTGATCCGCTCGATCCCGGCGTGCTTCATGGCGGCGACCCCGCTCATGAGTTCGCCGTCCCAGAACGCCTCGCCGCTGTCGATCTCGGCGTCCTCGCCGGCCGGGCGGGACAGCACGATCGCCAGGTGGGCCAGCGGGATGAGGTCGCCGCTGGCGCCGAGCGAGCCGTACTCGGGGACGGCCGGGTGGACGCCCGCGGAGAGCATCCGGGCGAGGGTCTCGGGCAGTTCGGAGCGGACGGCCGAGTAGCCGCGGGTGAGGCTCGCGGCGCGGATCAGCATGGCGGCGCGGACGACCTCGTGGTCGAGGTGGCGGCCCACGCCGCTGGCGTTGGAGACGATCAGGCGGCGGGACAGTTCGGCGGCGTCCTCGACGGTGTCGAAGGCCTGGCGTCCCGCGAGGGAGCCGAAGCCGGTGTTGATGCTGTAGATGGGCTCGACGGGCTTTCCGGCGCGCATGTCCTCGATGATCGAGCCGACCCACCGTTCGCCGGCGCGCATCGCCTCGACGGCCGCGTCGCCGACGACGACCTCCCGGCCGCCGCGGGCGACGGCGACGAGGTCGTCGAGCGAGACGGGCGCCTCGCCCAGGGTCACGGGCTCGGTCATGGGTTTCCTCCTGATGTCGGTTCCGTACCTCGTCGCACGCGACGGTGTCGCGGCACTTCTCATGATGGGCAGCCGCGACGGCGGCGGCCCGCGGCCCTCACACGTCCAGGACCAGGCGCTCGCCGCGGCAGCGCGAGACGCAGATCATCATCGTGTCGCCCGCGGCGCGTTCGTCCTCGGAGAGCACGCGGTCGCGGTGGTCCGGTTCGCCCTCGAGGACGCCGGTCTCGCAGGTCCCGCACACGCCTTCGCGGCAGGAGCTGAGCGACCGCACCCCGGCGGCGGACAGGGCGTCGAGGATCGACTCGTCCGCGCCCACGGTGATGTCGCGGCCGTCGCGGGTGACCACGGTGAACGCGTGGTCGTCCTCGCGTCCCGCGGCGTCGGGGGCGGCGGTGAAGTGCTCCAGGACGAGCCGGCTGCCGGGGCGGCTCCCGGCGTAGCCCTCGACGGCGGCGAGCAGACCGGCCGGTCCGCACGCGTACAGGTCGGCGTGCCCGGCTCCCAGCCGGTCGAGTGCGGCGGCGACGTCGATGACGCCGGACTCGTCGTCACGGTGGAGGACGACCTTGTCGCCGTACTTGCCCAGCTCGTCCGCGAAGGCCATGGAGGTCGCCGAGCGCCCCAGGTAGAGCAGGGTCCACCGCTTGCCCGCGGCCTCCAGCGCGGCGGCCATCGGCAGGAGCGGCGTGATCCCGATGCCACCGGCGACGAGGACGTGCCGCTCGGCCGCGAGGTCCAGCGGGAAGGTGTTGCGGGGCGTGCTCACCAGCAGGTGGTCCCCCACCTTGACCCGGTCGTGGAGGTGGGCGGAGCCGCCGCGTCCGTCGGGTTCGCGCAGCACCGCGATCCGCCAGCGCGCCTCGTCGGGGCCGGACGAGAGGGAGTACTGCCGGACGAGGTCGCGGGAGAGCACGACGTCGATGTGGGACCCCGGGGTCCACGCCGGGAGGGCCCGGCCGTCGCGCGACGCCAGGACGAAGGAGACGACTCCCGCCGCCTCCCGCGTCACCTCCTCGACCTTGACGGTCACGAACTGCTGCGCCGGCATGGCTCCTCCGTCTCCGCACTCGCCGTCCGCGGGGCGCGTCGTGCGGCGCCCCGATCACCCGCATCGTGCTGACGTCGGCCGGGGCGCGGCAACGGTGGTTCTCAGCAGGTGATAACGGCCGTGTCCCGGGTGTCCGCCGCGCGCCTACGGTTCGGCACGTCCACCCGTACCGACCCGAAGGAGGCCCGATGTCCGGGACCGCCGGCCACGTCGTCACGTCCGTCCTGGACGACCCGTACGACGACGCCAACCTGACCGATCCGTATCCGCTGTTCGACCGCCTGCGCGACGCCGGGCCCACGGTGTGGCTGGAGAAGTACGGGGTGCACGCCTTCACGCGGTTCGAGGAGTGCCGGCGGATCCTGGCCGACCACGAGACGTTCATCTCCGGGGCCGGGGTCGGGCCGCGCAACTACCACCAGCAGCCGCCGTGGCGCCCCGCCGGGATCCTGGACTCGGACCCGCCGCTGCACACCCCGCTGCGCACGGCGATGGCCGGGGTGATCTCGCCGCGCAACGTGCGGGCGCTGCGGGCCGCGTTCCAGGAGTTCGCGGTGCGGCTCGTGGACCGGATCCTGGACGAGCGGGAGTTCGACGCGATCACGGACATGGCCGAACTGTTCCCGATCGAGGTGTTCGGCAACGCGGTCGGCATCCCCCGCGAGGGCCGCGCCGAGAACCTGCTGCCGCACGGCGCGATGAACTTCTCCGCGTTCGGCCCCGAGGACGCCCGCTACGACGCCTACTTCGCCGCCGGCGAGGGGACCGTGGAGTGGGTGATGAACAACTGCGCCCGCGAGAACCTGTCTCCGGACGGCCTCGGCGCCAAGATCTGGGAGTACGCCGACCAGGGCGTGATCAGCCCGGACGAGGCCACGCGCCTGGTGCGTGCCCTGCTGTCGGCCGGCCTGGACACGACGGTGCTGTCCATCGGCAACACCATGAAGTGCCTGGTCACCAACCCCTCCGAGTGGGCGGCGCTGCACGCGAACCCGTCCCTCGCGCGGTTCGCGATCGACGAGGCGCTGCGCTTCGAGTCCCCGTTCCAGTCGTTCTTCCGTACGACCGCGCGCGAGACGACGGT
Source organism: Streptomyces sp. NPDC059524 (assembly GCF_042749255.1). Taxonomy (NCBI): domain Bacteria; kingdom Bacillati; phylum Actinomycetota; class Actinomycetes; order Kitasatosporales; family Streptomycetaceae; genus Streptomyces; species Streptomyces sp. NPDC059524. Next base: position 30,574 of record NZ_JBHYTK010000007.1, read on the forward strand.
CGACGGCGTGCGCCTGGAGGAGGACGTGAAGGTCGCGCTGTTCATGGGCGCCGCCAACCGGGACCCGCGCCGGTTCGGCGAGGACGCCGACGCGTACCGGATCGAGCGGGACGCGTCCGGGCACCTGGCGTTCGGCATCGGCATCCACCAGTGCGTGGGGCAGCCGATCTCCCGCCTGGAGATGGACGTGCTGTTCAGCGAGCTGGCGCGGCGGGTCCGCACGGTGGAGCTCACGGGTGAGCCGGTGCCGTTCCTGCACAACACGCTGCGGGGCTGGAAGAGCCTGCCGGTGCGGATCACCCCGGCCTGAGGCCGCGCGGCCGCCGTTCAGCCGGTGGGCGGCGGCCCGGCGCGGTGCTCCAGGATCTCGCCGAGCCGCAGCCCGGCCGCCTGGAGCCGGCCGCGGGCGTGCCGGCGCCAGTCCGAGCCGCACCGGTTCTCCGGTCCGGCCACGGTCAGCGCGCACAGCACCTCTCCCCCGGCGACGACCGGGACCGCCACCGCGACGGCGCCCTCGTTGAGTTCGCCGCGGGTGACGAGGAAGCCGCGCCGGCGGATCTGCTCGATCTCGCCGGCGAGCTGGGCGCGGCCCAGGGTGCGGGGCGTGATGCTGCGCAGCGGCTGCTGGAGGACGTGGTCGATGACGGTGCGCGGGGCGTGGGCGAGGAGGACGCGCTGGCCGGCTCCCGCGTAGAGCGGCAGGAGTTGGTTGATGCGGAAGGCCATGCGCAGCGGCTGGGCGGACTGGGTCTGGCGCAGGCACATGGCCTGGGTGCCGACCCGGACGGTGAGGACGGCGGTCTCGCCGGTGGTCTCCGTGAGTTCCTCGAGGACGCCCTGGCCCAGTTCGACGAGGCGGGTGTGGGTGAGGTGCTGGCCGGAGATCTCCAGGAGGCGCCAGCCGGGGGCGTAGGTGCCGCCGCGCTCCTCCACGAGTTCCATGTCGCGCAGGGTGCGCAGGTACCGGTAGACGGTGCTGACGGGGATGCCGACGTCGGCGGCGATCTTCTCCACCCGGGCCTCGCCCGACTCGGCGACGGTGATCAGTACGTTGAGTCCGCGCTGGAAGGAGCCCGCCGACGACGTGCCGGTACGCCCCTCGCGCTCGGGGACGGATGGTGCCACGGAGCCTCCCTCGGCCTGGGACCACGACCGTGCCGCACGGCAGGGCTCCGCGCACACCCCCTTCTCACACTGTGAGAACCACCCTCTCAGGGCTCGGCTCCCGGCCCTCGGCGCTCTTGGTGCGGTGGCCCGGCGACCGTAGGCCGCCGGCGGGGTGGCGGGGAGCGCTTGTTCCGGTGACCGGGACGGGGACCGGGCGCGGGGGCGGGGTCCGCTGCGAGCATCACGCCTCACGCGGCAGACGGCCGTCGAAGGGTACGGAGGGCACGGGATGAGCGCACGGGCGGACGGCAAGGTGGTCGTGGTGACGGGCGGCGCACGCGGCATGGGCGCGGCGTTCGCGCGGCGCCTGGTCGCGGAGGGCGCCAAGGTGGTGGTCGGCGACGTCCTGGTGAAGGAGGGCGAGGCCCTCGCGGCGGAACTGGGCGCCGGGAGCGCCCTGTTCACCGAGCTGGACGTGACGAGCGAGGCTTCGTGGAACGCGGCGGTGGCCCGCGCGGAGGAGGCGTTCGGCGGGGTGACGGGGCTGGTGAACAACGCGGGCGTCGTGCACCGCTGCCCCATAGAGGAGCTGTCCGAGGCGGACTACCGGCGGGTGATCGACGTCAACGAGGTCGGTGTCTTCCTCGGCATGAAGGCGGTCCTGCCGTCGATGCGGGCGGCCGGCGGCGGCTCGATCGTCAACATCTCCTCGCTGGGCGGCGTCATCGGCTTCCCGTACATCATCAGTTACGTGGCCTCGAAGTGGGCCGTGCGCGGGATGACGAAGGCGGCGGCGCAGGAGTTCGCGCCGTACGGAATCCGCGTCAACTCGGTGCATCCCGGCATGGTGGCGACGGAGATGACGGCGCACTCGGAGCGCTCGCACGAGTCGGTGAAGCACCAGCCGATCCAGCGCCTGGCCGCGCCGGAGGAGGTCGCCGGCATGGTGCTCTACCTGCTGTCGGACGAGGCGAGTTACTCGACGGGCGCGGAGTTCCTCGTGGACGGCGGATACGCCAGCCAGTGAGCGGCCGTGCCCCTACGCGGTGTGGAGGCCTCCGTGCAGGACCAGGAGGAACTGCACCGCGACCGCCTCGTGCTTGTACTTGCCGCGCGGGCGGTACCAGCGGACGGTGGACCAGATCGCGTCGCGGATGAAGCGGTAGGTGAGGTGGACGTCGACGTCGGGGCGGAACACCCCTGACTTCTGGCCCGCCTTGAGCACCGTGAGCCAGATCTTCTCGATCTTCTTGCCGGTCTGGCCGACGTACTCGAACCCGGGCTGACGGCTGAACATGGTGAGTTCGTTCTGGTAGAGCGCCACGGCGACGGGTGAGGCGTGGATGGCCGCGAAGGAGTGGCGGACGAGCTCGTCGAGGACCTGCTCCGGGTTCTCCCCCTGCTTCTCGATCGCGGTGAAGCGTTCGAGGAGCGGGTCGAGGAACTCGCGCAGGATCTCGTCGAGCATCTCCTCCTTGGAGCTGAAGTGGTGGTAGAGGCTGCCCGACAGGATGCCGGCCTCGTCGGCGATGTCCCGGACGGTCGTCTGGGCGTAGCCGCGCGTGGCGAACAGTTCCGCGGCGATGCCGAGGAGTTCGCTCCGCCGCTGTGAGCCGCTGTGGCCGCCGGCCCTGGATCCGCGCCGTGTGGTCGCCGGCTGCCCGGACCGCCCTGCCGCCATGTCGTCCGTCCCTCCTGGCAGGAGAGGGTCCCCCACCAAGCAATTGCTCGATCTGTCACTACTACCCCCGGTAAGCGCAGCTTGCCACACCGGGGCTCGGGCATGCCCCGGCCCCCCCCGACGGTGCTCGGCGGGGGCCGGGACGGGGCGGCGCGGGCCGCGGTCTCAGGAGCCCGGAGCGGGTGCTCTCGGTGCCGGGGTCCGGCCGAAGTAGGCGTCCTGGAGGTCGTCCACCTCATCGGCGGGCGCGGACAGGACGACGCGGCCCATGTCGAGGACGGCCACGTGGTCGGCGACGGCGACGGACGCCTCCACGGCCTGCTCGACGAGCAGGATGCCGATGCCGGTCTCCTTCAGCCGGCCGACGCGTTCCATGACCTCGTTGACGATCACGGGGGCCAGGCCGCCGGAGGGCTCGTCGAGCATCAGGAGCTCGGGCCCGGCCATGAGGGCCTGGGCGATGGCGAGCATCTGCTGCTGGCCGCCGGACATGGTGCCGGCGAGCAGCGCCCGCTTGTCGCCGAGGACGGGGAAGAGCTCGTACATCCGCTCCGCCTCCTCGCGCAGGGCGGGCCGTTTGAGGCGGCGGGTGTAGCCGCCGAGCAGCAGGTTCTGCTCGACGGTGAGGGCGTGGAAGACACGTTTGCCTTCCTGGACGTAGGCCATGCCCCGTTTCACGCGGGTGTGCGCGGCGGCCTTCGTGATGTCCCGGCCGGCGAGTTCCACGCGGCCGGCGGACGCCTTGTTGAGGCCGGAGACGGCCCGGAGCGTGGTGGTCTTGCCCGCGCCGTTGCGTCCGAGCAGGACGGTGAGCTGTCCCGGCCAGACGTCGAAGGAGACGTCCCACACGACGCGCAGGTCGCCGTAGCCGGTGCCGAGTCCGCGCACCCGCAGGATCGGTTCGCCGGGCTGTTGTGCCGTCATGAGGTCTCCCCCGAGGTGGTGGCGGGTTCCACTCCGAGGTACTCGCTGAGGACGCGCGGGTCGCGCTCGATCTCCTCCGGCGGGCCGGTGGTGATGAGCTGTCCGTGGGCGAGGACGGCGATGTCGTCGGCGAGGGAGAGGACCAGCCGGAAGTTGTGTTCGACGAGGACGACGGTGCCGCCCGCGTCGCGGATCTGCCGGATCAGCGAGGCGAGCCGCTCGACCTCGTGCTCGTCGAGGCCGGACGCCGCCTCGTCGAGGAGGAGCACGCCCGGCGCGTCGATCAGGGCGCGGGCCACCTCGAGGAGCCGGCGCATGCCCAGGGGCAGCGAGACGGCCTCGGTGTCGCGCAGATGGCCGAGGCCCACCAGCGCGAGCATCCGCTCCGCCTCCTCCAGGTCCCCGCGGCGCACCCGGCGGAACCGGGGAGTGCGCAGCACGGCCGCGAGGACGGAGGCGCGGTGTCCCGTGTAGCGGCCCGACGCGACCGCTTCGAGGACGGTGACGCCTGCGGGGATGTTCGGCGTCTGGAAGGTGCGGGCGACTCCGGCGCGCGCGACCCCGTCGGGCGGGAGCCCGTGCAGGGCGGTGCCGTCGAGGGTGATCTCGCCCGCGTCGGTGCGGTAGAAGCCGCACACCATGTTCAGGAGCGTGGTCTTGCCGGAGCCGTTGGGTCCGATGAGCGCGGTCACGGTGCCGGGGCGTGCGTCGAGCGAGACGTCCTTCAGGGCCTGGTTGCCGCCGAACGCCTTGGAGACGTTGCGGATCGTGAGGGTCGCGCCCTGGAACGGAGGGATCCGCGGTGCGGGTCCCTCCTCCGACGCGACGGCGCTGTCGGCCGGCGTCGCCTTCCGGTCGAGGCGGGCGACGAGGACGCGGAAGACGCGGGCGAGGCCGCCGGTGAGGAGGACGCCGCCGATGACCAGGAAGGCGCCGGTGAAGACGAGGGCGTACTGCTGGAAGCCCGAGGACTGGTTGGGCCCGAACTGCATGACGGCGGCGCCGACCAGTGCTCCGTACACGCTGGCGGAGCCGCCGAGGATGGAGGCGGAAAGGACGGTGGTGGCGAAGGCGAAGGAGAACGCCTCCGGGGACACGTACAGGTCGAGGTTGGCGAAGAGCGCGCCGGCGAGGCCCGCCGGGATGGCGCCGAGCGCGTACGCGAGGAGCTTCATCCGGAAGACCGAGATGCCGGTGGAGGCGGCGAGGACGGGGCTCTGTCTGAGGACACGCAGGGCGATGCCGTGCCGGGAGGTCACGATGTTGCGCAGCACGGCGAACCAGAGGATCGCGACCACGGCGATGACGAGGTAGAAGCCCGTCCCGTCGAGCAGGGAGCCGAACAGGGTGGGGCTCTGGATGCCGCTCAGGCCGTTCCGGCCGCCGGTCGCGCCGGGGAAGATCGCGAGCACGTCGGGGACGAGCAGGACGAGGAAGAACGAGGTCATCGCGAGGGACCAACTCCCCAGCCGGAGGCCGGGGATGCCGGTGACGACGCCGACCGCGAGCGCGCCGAGGCCGGCGAGCAGCAGCTGGAGCAGGATGTCGGTGTGGCCCGCCTTGGAGAGCAGGCCGGCGACGTAGGCGCCGGAGGCGTACATCGCGGCCTGTCCCAGGGCGAGTTCACCGGCGTACCCGAGGCTGAGGTTGAGGCCGCTCACCACGAGGGCGAGGATGAGGGTGAGCTGGACCTGGCGGGTCGTGGAGAAGTCCAGGCCCGCCCAGGGGAGGACGAGGACCAGCAGTCCGAGCGTCAGGGCCGGTACCCAGCCCGGCACCGCGCGAACGGTTCGCCACAGGGCCATGGTCACACCGTCCTTTCCTGGACCCGTACGAAGAGGCCCGCCGGTCGCACCAGCAAGATGGTGACGAGGATGACGAAGACAGTGATGTTGGCGTAGGCGCCGCCCAGGTAGCGGGCGGCGAGGGCCTCGGCGAGGCCCACGACCAGGCCGCCGACGAGCGTGCCCGGCATGGATCCGAACCCGCCGATGGCCAGGACGACGAAGCCCTTGAGGGCGAGGGAGGCGCCCAGCGTGGCCACCGCGAAGGTCTTCGGGCCGACGAACATGCCGAGTACGCCGGCGACGGCGCCGGAGAACGCGAAGGCGCCGAAGGCGAGCCGGCGGACGTCCACGCCGCGGAGCATCGCCGCCTCGCGGTCTTCCGACATGCCGAGCAGCGCGAGGCCCACGAGGAAGCGGCGGCTGAGCCGGGTGAGCGCCCACACGAGGAGGACGGCCACGACGACGAGCGCGATCTCCACCGGGTAGGTCTGGCCGCCGAGCAGCCGCATGACCTCGTTGCCCCCGAAGAACGGGACGTTCAACGGCTGGGTGCCCCACACCAGTTGGGTGACTCCGTTGAGGAGGATGGAGACACCGAGGGTGGTGACGAGGATGTTGTGCGGGTCCTTGACCGGGCGCACCGCGAGGCGTTCCTCGACCGCCGCCAGGGCGAGGACCGAGGCGACGGCGAGCAGCACGACGACCGGGACGGACAGCTTCCAGGTGACCAGGCCGGTGTACGTGACGAACGCGCCGACCATGATGAGCTGGGCCTGGGCGAAGTTGAAGGTCTTCGAGGAGATGAAGACGATGTTGTAGCAGACGGCGACCAGCGCGTAGACCGCTCCGAGGGCCAGTCCGCCCCAGATCAGCGTCACTGGAACTGCCCGTCCTTGATCTCGGACGGGGCGATGAAGAGGAACACCCCCGCGTCGGCGTTCGGCCGGTGCGCCGTGGCGCTGAAGTGGTAGTCGTTCAGGATCGCCGTCTTGGCCTTCTTCTGCACGCTCTGCTCCTCGAGCGCTCGGGCGAGTGCCTTCGGGTCGTCGAGCGAGCCGGCCTTCTCGGCGGCCGCCGCGACGAGGGGCAGCGCGTCGTAGTTGTAGCCGAGGATCAGCGTGGAGCGGATCTTGCCGAGTGACTTCATCGCCGCGACCGCCTCGTTCATGGCCTTGTCCCCGGCGTCGTACTTGGTGCTCGTGTACACCTGCATCACCAGGTTCTTCACCTGGTCGGTGCCGAGGACCCCGGCGGGTGGCGGCGTGGAGATCAGGCCGGTGGCGGAGACCGAGGTGTTGGCGACGACCGGGACGTTCCAGCCGAGCTTCTTCATGCTCTTCAGCAGGTAGCCGACCGGGGCGCCGTAGCCGTCCATGATCAGGGCGTCGGGGCCGGCGGCGCGGACCGCCTGGAGCTGCGGGGTCATGTCGAGCGCGGCGACGTCGTACTCCTCGCTCTTGACGACCTCGATCCCGGCGTCGTCGAAGGCCTTCGTCATCTCGGCGTCGAAGGTCTCCCCGTAGGAGCTGCTGCCGTGGATGATGCCGACCTTCTTGTACCCCTTGTCCTTGAGGTGGGGGATGAAGCCCTTGGCGTAGTCGGAAGGGCCGGGCGACAGGTCGAAGTTGAGCGGAAAGGCCTCGGGGTCCGAGGAGTCTGCGGTGGGGCCGACGTTCATGGACAGGATGTTGTTCTGCTTCAGGATCGGCAGGACGGCGGCCGTGACGGTGGACGGGCCGGAGTCGAGGAACAGGTCCGGCTTCTTGTCGGAGTTGATCGCCTCACGGAGCTTGGTGACGGCGGTCGTCGGATCGCCCGCGTCGTCGACGACGGTGACCTCGACCTTGCGGCCGAGTATCCCGCCCGCCGCGTTGACCACCTTGGCGCCGGCCTTGGCCGAGAGCACCGAGGTCGCCGAGTTGTCCGCGAGGACGCCCTGGGCGCTCAGGCCGCCGGTGACCAGGACGCGATAGGGCTCGTCGGCGCTCTTTCCTTCCGTGGCGGAACCGGCCCCGCACCCGGTGAGGGTGAAGGCGACACCCGTGGCCGACGCGATCACCGCAACGATTCGTCTGTTCATTTTCAACCCTTATGGAGAGCCGATGGAGAGCCGAGGACACACCGAAACCGAACCAAGCGCTTGTTAGTGCCGCGAAACGTAGCACGGCGAATCTCGCACCGGTCAAGCATTTGTTTGGTGTTGATTCCGGCCCCTTGACCGGGCTCTCGACGCGCACCTACCGTGATGCGCGACCAAGCGTCTGCTTGTTCTGGGGGCGGCGCTCCGAGCACGAGAGGTGGGCGCGCGATGCGCGACTTCGGGAACAGGGCGGGCGTGGCCGTCGTGTCCGGCGGCTCCGGAGGGATCGGGGCCGCCGTCTGCCGCGGCCTGGCGGCCGCCGGTTCGGCCGTGGCCCTGACGTACCGGCGCAACAAGGAGCAGGCGGAGGCGGTCGCCGCCGAGCTGGCCTCCGCCCACGGGGTCCCCGTCACGACGGACCCGCTGGACCTGTCGGACGCGACCGCCACCCGCGACCATCTGGCCTCGGTGGTCTCCCGCTTCGGGGCGGTCCACACCGTGGTGCACTGCGCGGGCCCGCACGTCCCGATGACACACCTGTCCCGCGTCTCGCCGGAGCGCTGGCGCGAGCAGCTCGACGCGGACGCGTCCGCCTTCTTCAACCTTCTGCACGCCGCGCTGCCGGCCCTCCGCGAGAGCCGGGGCTCGGTGGTCGCGGTCACGACGGCGGCGACCCGCCGCTATCCGGTGCGTGACGGCCTGTCGGCTGGACCGAAGGCGGCGGTGGAGGCGCTGGCCCGCGCGTTCGCCGCCGAGGAGGGCCGGTTCGGGGTGCGGGTGAACTGCGTGGGGCCCGGGATGCTCACCGACGGGATGGCCGCGCGGCTGATGGACTCCGGCGATCTCGACCAGCGGGCCCTCGACGCCGCGATGGCCAACATCCCGCTGCGCACCTTCGGCACCGCCGAGGACATCGCCGAGGCCGTGTGCTTCCTGGCCTCCGACCGTGCGCGCTTCATCACCGGTCAGAAGCTCGACGTCGACGGCGGCTACGGAGTCTGAGCGGGCCCCGGCTCAGGCCCGGGCCCGGACGATCCGTCCCTCGGCCGTGCCGATCAGCAGCTCGCCGTCCGGGCCGGCGCTCAGACAGGTCGGCGTGTAGACGTGCGCTCCGAGTGCGAGCGGCTGCCGGCGCAGCACCGCGCCGTCCGTCCCGCGCAGGGTGAGCAGTTCGCAGGCCGGGCCGGCCGTCACGGCGTGGACGAGTCCGTCGTGCGCGTCGACCCCGGTGATCCCCGTGTCGAAGCGGTGCGCCCAGACCACGGCGCCGTCCGGGTAGGAGCGGCGTACGAGGTACGAGCCGTCGCGGCCTGTGCAGCCGTGGACGAGTCCGGCGCCGAGGGCGTCGTCCACGTACACGGCCGGGCCGCCGTGGTGAACCCCGAGGGAGTCGTCCCAGGACAGGGGGAACAGCCGCTCGATCCCCTCGGGGCCCGCCCGCACGACCCACTTCTCCAGCAGCGGGGGCTGCACGCCGGCGGGGCCGTCGCCGTACAGGAACAGCAGGTGCGGCGAGCGGCGGACCGGAAGGTCGAACGAGGTGTGGCACTCCCCCAGTTCGAGGGTGCCCAACTGCCGTCCCGTGGGGGTCAGGACGACGCTCGGGACGGGCGGCCAGTGCGCCCACGGGAAGAGGTCGCGCGAGTCCCTGGCCACCCAGGCGCCGTCCGTGCGGGCGGCGATGACGACCGGGAAGTCGAGGGCGAGTTCGGCGAGCGGGGCGCCGTCGGCCAGGGCGAACCGGCACAACCGGGTGCGGCGGTTGTCGCTGGTGCCGACCAGGACCGTGATCCAGACGCTCTCCTCGTCCGGGGTGACGTGGAGCCGGCAGCCGCTGCGTTCGAAGGTGTCCTCGGGCTCCGGCAGCGACCACAGCAGGGTGCCGTCCTGCGCCCAGCACTCCAGGAGCGTCCCGGTGGGCCGCGCGACGAGCACTCGGCCGTCGCTCAGCGCCTCCACCGCGGCGGGCCCGCTGCGCCTGCTCCAGGAGGTGCCGTGCTCCGCGGCGACAGCGGCCAGGTACCGCTGCGGGGCGTCCACCCCCGGGCCCTTCGCCGCGGTCCAGTCGACCTGCGCCGGTGCCTGCGGCCAGGCGGTCCGCGCGGCGAGCACGTCCGCCGTCACCCGGCTCCAGTCGTCGCGCTCGGCGACGGCGCGGGTGTACGCCACGTTCCCGAGGTCCTCGTAGTCGACGATCGGCGCGCTGAACGTCACCTCCAGGCGCCGCGCGTCGCGCCAGCTCAGCGCGACGACCTCGGCTCCGGCGACCTCCACGTCGACGCGACGGCGGGTCTCGGGCTCGTACAGGTGAAGTCCGCCCTGCGCCTCGAACTCGTCGCCCTCTCCCGTGCCCACGGCGAGCAGGGAAAGCACCGGGTGGAAGGTGAGCGTCTCGACTGCCCGTCCGAGCACCAGTTGGTCCCACAGGGCGAGATCGCTCGTCCGGTAGACGGCGACGCGCCCGCGGCCGTCACGGCCGTTCGCGTGGCAACTCACGGCGATCCACCGGCCGTCCGCGCTCACGTCGGTCGTGAAGGGGTGGCCGATCTCGGGGAACGGGTCGTCGGGTATCAGACGCATACGCATCGCGGGAGCCTATCCGGCCCTGCCTACAGGACGGTGAAGGCTCCCGCTTCGGCCGCCAGCACCGCCGCCCGCGCGTCCCTTTCCGGCTGGTCCGGGTCGGGTTCGGCGCGCAGCAGCAGGAGCCGGTGGTAGAGCGGTGCGGTCGCAGCGATCAGCAGGGCCCGAGCGTCGGTGTGCGGGGAGGGGAGTTCACCGCGCTCGACGGCTCGTTCGACCAGGACCGCGCACTGCGCGTACCGGTCCGCCCACAGCCGCGTCTGGGCCTGCGCCGCCTGTTCGGAGTGGAACGAGGCGGACATCAGGGCGACGGCGAGCGAGGGCCGCACCGCCAGGGACTCCTGGATCTCCCGGTTCAGGGCCGTCAGATCGCCGAGCAGCGAACCCGTGTCCGGGGGCCGCCAGTCGATCTCGCCCGCGGCGTCGATGACGTCGACGAGCAGTCCGCCGACGTCGCGCCAGCGCCGGTAGACGGTGGCGCGGTGCACGCCGGCGCGCGTCGCGACGCCCTCGATCGTGAGCGACTCGTGCCCGCCCTCGGCGAGTTCGGCGCGGACCGCGTCGAGGACCTGGGCTCGGATGCGGGCGGTGCGGCCGCCGGGGCGGCGGTCGGGCGCGGGGGCCATGGGTTCTGACATCGGGAATCCAGTATCCGGTTGATCCACGTCCGTGGGCTGTGACAGCATCTTAACGCAACAGTTGTCGCAGTAACGCTCCGCGCTTCCGCCACCCGCGTACGCACCACCTGCCGAGAGGTACCGCCTTCACGATGCCGCCCGTTCCCGCCGTGCCCGCCGATCCCACCGTGCTCCACCCGATGCCCGAGCACCCGCGCGTCGTCCTGCTCAAGCCGCTGGTGAAGTCGCCGCTGATCGAGGTCGGCGACTTCTCCTACTACGACGATCCGGACGACCCCACCGCGTTCGAGACGCGCAACGTCCTGTACCACTACGGGCCCGAGCGCCTGGTGATCGGCAAGTACTGCGCGCTGGGCACCGGCACGCGGTTCATCATGAACGGCGCCAACCACCGCATGGACGGCCCGTCGACGTTCCCCTTCCCCACCATGGGCGGCTCCTGGGCCGAGCATTTCGACCTGATCACAGGCCTGCCGGGGCGCGGGGACACGGTCGTCGGCAACGACGTGTGGTTCGGCCACGGCGCCATGGTCATGCCCGGGGTGCGGATCGGTCACGGAGCGATCATCGCCTCCGGCGCCGTGGTCACCGGCGACGTGCCGGACTACGGCATCGTGGGCGGCAACCCGTCTCGGCTCATCCGGACCCGCTACGAGCCGGCGGACGTCGCCCGGCTGCTCGCGGTCGCCTGGTGGGACTGGCCCGTCGAGCACATCACCGCGCACGTACGGACCATCATGTCGGGATCGATCGACGAACTGGAGGCGGCCGCCGCGCTGCTCCCCCGGCCCTGACCCCGTCCCCCCACCCCGGAAACGAGTGATCGAGCATGTCCCGCAGCCGCGCCCACATCGCGATGGTCGGCGTCCCCCTCGTCAGCCACGTCCTGCCCGGCCTCGCGGTGATCCGTGAACTGGTGGCCCGCGGTCACCGGGTCACGTACGCCGACGACCAGGTGATGGCCGAGCGGATCGAGGCCACCGGCGCCGAACTCGTCCCGTGCTCCTCCACGCTGCCCTTCGCCGACAACAAGTGGCCGGACGACCCCATCGCGGCCGCGTCCCTCTTCCTCGACGACGCGATCCAGGCGCTCCCGCAGTTGCGCGCCGCGTACGACGACGACCCGGCCGACCTGTACCTCTACGACATCGGGGCCTACGCGGCGCGCGCCCTGGCCGAGACGCAGGGCCGCCCACTCGCGCAGCTGTCCCCGACCTTCGTCGCCTGGGACGGCTACGAGGAGGAAGTCGCCGTGCATCTGCGGCAGTTGCCCGGTGCCGACGCGTACCGGGACAGGTTCGCGCGCTGGCTCACCGAGGCCGGGGCCGTCACCACCGACGTGGACGCGTTCTCCGGGCCGCCCGGCCGCTCCCTCGCCCTGATCCCGCGCGCGATGCAGCCGCACGCCGACCGGGTCGACACGGACGTCGTCACGTTCGTCGGGCCGTGCTTCGACACCCGTACGGGAGACGAGGGCTGGACGCGTCCGGCGGGGGCCGAGAAGGTGCTGCTGGTCTCGCTCGGGTCCGCGTACACGCGGCAGCCGGAGTTCTACCGCCAGTGCGTCGCCGCCTTCGGTGACCTGCCCGGATGGCACGTCGTGCTCCAGATCGGGCGCTACACCGACCCCGCCGAGCTGGGTGACGTACCGGCCGGCGTCGAGGTGCGCTCCTGGGTGCCGCAGCGGGCGATCCTGGAACAGGCGGACGCCTTCGTCACACACGCCGGGATGGGCGGCTGCGGCGAGGGCCTCCTCGCGGGCGTCCCGATGATCGCGGTACCGCAGGGCGCCGAGCAGTTCATGAACGCCGACCGCCTGGTCGAACTCGGAGTGGCCCGCCGCGTCGACACCGCCGACGCCACCGCCGGGACACTGCGCACGGCGCTGACCGAGCTGCTCGACGATCCCGAACGTCGCGCGCACAGCCGCCGGTTGCAGACGGAGGCCCGCGCCGAGGGCGGCACCCGACGCGCCGCGGACCTCATCGAGGCGATGCTGCCGCACTGAGCACAGCCGGATCACCCCCGCCCGTACACCCTCTGCAGCGCGACTGGAGACGTAGGACATGACGACGATAGGCATCATCCTCGGCACGACCCGTCCCGGCCGGGTCGGGCCCCAGATCGCGAGCTGGGTCGAGAAGACGGCCGGGGCCCGGGACGACGCCGCGTTCGAGGTCGTCGACATCGCCGACCACGACCTGCCGCTGTTCGACGAGCCGCGCTCGCCGCGCCTGGGCGACTACGAGCACGCGCACACCCGCGCGTGGGCGGCCACGATCGACGCGCTCGACGGATTCGTGTTCGTCACGCCCGAGTACAACCGGTCCATCCCGGCCGCGCTCAAGAACGCCATCGACTTCGTCTACCACGAGTGGAACCACAAGGCGGCCGGGTTCGTCGGCTACGGCAGCAACGTCGGCGGGGCCCGCGCCCTCGATCATCTGCGGCACATCGCCGGGGCGGTTCAGCTGACGGCCGTGCACACGCAGGTGCACCTGTCGTTGCAGAGCGACTTCGAGGCGTACACGACGTTCGCGCCCGCCGAGCGCCACGAGCGGGCCCTGGGGCAGTTGCTCGACGAGGTCGTCACGCTGACCTCGGCCCTCGCACCGATGCGCCGGCGCGGCTGACGCGGCTCCGCGCCGCGTTCAGCCGTGCAGGGCCGGGCGGTAGACGAGCTCCTGGGTGCGGCCGTCGAGGGTGCGCGTCTCGATCAGGTCGAGGTCGAAGTCCTCCGCCCCGGCGAAGATCGGGTCCAGGCCGGTGCGGCCCGTGATGACGGGGAAGACCGTGATCTGGACGCGGTCGACGAGTCCGGCCGCCATCAGGGCCCGGTTCATGGACAGGCTGCCGTGCGAGCGCAGCGGGACGTCGGACTCCTTCTTCAGGCGGGCCACGACGTCGACCGCGTCGCCGCTCACGACCGTGGCGTCCGGCCAGTCCAGGGGTTCCCGGAGCGTCGTCGACACGACCGTGAGCGGCAGGTTCCGCATCCGGGTGACCCACGGGTCGCGCACGCCCGGTTCGGTGTCCTCGGCCAGCATGCCGGCGAACGCCCGGTAGGTGTTCGCGCCGAGCACCATCCGCTGGTCCCGGTCGTACTGGCGGAGCCGGTGTTCGAGCAGTTCGGGGCCCTGTTTGCCCCAGTAGCCGGTCCAGTCGCCGCTCGCGGCGCCGAAGCCGTCGAGGCTGCTGAAGATGTCGAAGGTGTACGTGGCGGTCATGACGTGCTCCCGTGCGTGTGGCTGCCGGTGGGTGAGGAGAGGAGGATCGAAGACCTGTCGGTGGGTAGGACCGTCGGGGCCGGCGGAACTCATCGGCCGGCGGGCGGCGCGCGGGCGCCGCGGAGGCAAAGGGGTCCACTCTGCGCCATTGGCGGCCCCTTCGGCTCGATGATCCATGTCACTGTCGCCGAACCTTCAGTACGCGCCCACGCTGCCCTTAGCGTTGCCGAAACGAGCCGGGCACGATCCACGGTGCTCGTCACCGGCCAGGTGAAGGGGTCAGGATGTTCCGCAAGGTGTTGGTGGCCAACCGCGGGGAGATCGCGATTCGCGCGTTCCGCGCCGGCTACGAACTGGGGGCGCGCACCGTCGCCGTGTTCCCGCACGAGGACCGCAATTCGCTGCACCGGCTGAAGGCCGACGAGGCGTACGAGATCGGCGAGGCCGGCCATCCGGTGCGGGCCTATCTGTCGGTGGAGGAGATCATCCGCGCGGCCCGGCTCGCGGGGGCCGACGCCGTGTACCCGGGCTACGGATTCCTCTCCGAGAACCCCGAACTCGCGCGCGCCTGCGAGGAGGCGGGCATCACGTTCGTCGGCCCGTCCGTGCAGACGCTGGAGCTGACGGGCAACAAGGCGCGGGCCGTGGCCGCCGCGCGCGAGGCCGGGGTGCCGGTGCTCGGCTCCTCGGCGCCGTCCACCGACGTGGACGAACTGGTGGCGGCCGCCGAGGACATCGGCTTCCCCGTGTTCGTGAAGGCCGTCGCCGGCGGTGGCGGGCGCGGCATGCGGCGCGTCGACGACCCGGCGCTGCTGCGCGAGTCGATCGAGGCGGCGGCCCGCGAGGCCGAGTCGGCCTTCGGCGACGCGACGGTCTTCCTGGAGAAGGCCGTCGTCGACCCCCGCCACATCGAGGTGCAGATCCTCGCCGACGGCGAGGGCAACGTCATCCACCTGTTCGAGCGCGACTGCTCGGTACAGCGCCGCCACCAGAAGGTCATCGAGCTGGCGCCCGCGCCGAACCTCGACCCCGAGCTGCGCGAGCGGATCTGCGCCGACGCGGTGAAGTTCGCCCGCCGGATCGGCTACCGCAACGCGGGCACCGTGGAGTTCCTCCTCGACCGCGAGGGCAAGCACGTCTTCATCGAGATGAACCCGCGCATCCAGGTCGAGCACACGGTGACCGAGGAGGTCACCGACGTCGACCTGGTGCAGGCGCAGCTGCGCATCGCGTCCGGCGCGACCCTCGCCGACCTGGGCCTGTCGCAGGAGTCGGTCGTGCTGCACGGCGCCGCGCTCCAGTGCCGCATCACGACCGAGGACCCGGCGAACGGGTTCCGCCCTGACACCGGCATGATCAGCGCCTACCGCTCCCCCGGCGGTTCGGGCATCCGGCTCGACGGCGGTACGACGCACGCGGGCACCGAGGTCAGCGCCCACTTCGACTCCATGCTGGTGAAGCTGACCTGCCGGGGCCGGGACTTCCGTACGGCCGTGGACCGGGCGCGGCGGGCCGTCGCCGAGTTCCGCATCCGTGGTGTGTCGACGAACATCCCGTTCCTGCAGGCCGTGCTCGACGACGCGGACTTCCAGGCGGGGCGCGTCACCACCTCGTTCATCGAGGAGCGGCCACACCTGCTGACGGCCCGTCACTCGGCGGACCGGGGCACGAAGCTGCTGACGTACCTCGCGGACGTGACGGTGAACAAGCCGCACGGCCCGCGCCCCGAGCTGATCTCGCCCGCCTCCAAGCTGGCGCCGCTGCCCGCGGGCGAGCCGCCGGCCGGGTCGCGGCAGCGGCTCGCGGAGCTCGGGCCCGAGGGCTTCGCCCGGAGTCTGCGGGACGCGCCGACGCTCGGCGTCACCGACACCACGTTCCGCGACGCCCACCAGTCGCTGCTCGCCACCCGGGTGCGCACCAAGGACCTGCTGGCCGTCGCCCCGACGGTGGCGCACACGCTGCCGCAGCTGCTCTCGCTCGAATGCTGGGGCGGCGCCACGTACGACGTCGCGCTGCGCTTCCTCGCCGAGGACCCGTGGGAGCGGCTCGCAGCCCTGCGCGAGGCCGTGCCGAACATCTGTCTGCAGATGCTGCTGCGCGGTCGCAACACCGTGGGGTACACGCCGTACCCGACCGAGGTGACCGACGCGTTCGTGCAGGAGGCGGCCGCCACCGGCATCGACATCTTCCGCATCTTCGACGCGCTCAACGACGTCGACCAGATGCGGCCCGCGATCGAGGCCGTACGGGAGACCGGCACCGCCGTCGCGGAGGTCGCGCTCTGCTACACGTCCGACCTGTCGGACCCGGCGGAGAAGCTGTACACGCTGGACTACTACCTGCGGCTCGCCGAGAAGATCGTCGACGCGGGCGCGCACGTCCTCGCGGTCAAGGACATGGCCGGTCTGCTGCGCGCCCCGGCCGCGGCCACGCTCGTCTCGGCGCTGCGCCGCGAGTTCGACCTGCCGGTGCACCTGCACACGCACGACACGGCCGGCGGGCAGCTCGCGACGTACCTCGCGGCGATCCAGGCCGGGGCGGACGCGGTGGACGGCGCGGTGGCCTCCATGGCCGGGACCACCTCGCAGCCGTCGCTGTCGGCGATCGTCGCGGCGACCGACCACTCGGCGCGCCCCACGGGCCTGGACCTCCAGGCGGTCGGTGACCTGGAGCCGTACTGGGAGAGCGTGCGCAAGATCTACGCCCCGTTCGAGGCGGGTCTGGACGCACCGACCGGGCGGGTCTACCACCACGAGATCCCCGGCGGACAGCTGTCCAACCTGCGCACGCAGGCCGTCGCACTCGGCCTCGGCGACCGCTTCGAGGACGTCGAGTCGACGTACGCGGCGGCCGACCGGATGCTGGGCCGGCTGGTGAAGGTGACGCCGTCGTCGAAGGTCGTGGGCGACCTCGCGCTGCACCTGGTGGGCGCGGGCGTGGAGCCCGCCGAGTTCGAGGCGACGCCGAACCGGTTCGACATTCCGGACTCGGTGATCGGCTTCCTGCACGGCGAGCTGGGCACGCCTCCCGGCGGCTGGCCGGAGCCGTTCCGCAGCAAGGCCCTGGAAGGCCGGGCCGGCCCCAAGCCGGTCCAGGACCTGAGCGCCGAGGACCGCGACGGCCTCGCCAAGGACCGCCGCGCGACCCTCAACCGGCTGCTGTTCCCTGGTCCGACGAAGGCCTTCGAGACGCATCGCGAGGCCTACGGCGACACCAGCGTGCTCGACAGCAAGGACTTCTTCTACGGGCTGCGCCCGGGCAAGGAGTACAGCGTCGACTTCGGACCCGGTGTGCGGCTGCTGATCGAGCTGGAGGCGGTCGGCGAGGCCGACGAGCGGGGGATGCGCACGGTGCTGTCCACGCTCAACGGACAGCTGCGGCCGATCCAGGTGCGGGACAACGCGGCCGCGGCCGATCTGCCCGTGACCGAGAAGGCCGACAAGGGCGACCCGGGTCACGTCGCGGCGCCGTTCGCCGGTGTGGTCACGCTGTCGGTCGCCGAGGGCGACCAGGTCGAGGCCGGTGCGACGGTGGCGACGATCGAGGCGATGAAGATGGAGGCCTCGATCACGGCGCCGCGGGGCGGGCGTGTCTCGCGTCTCGCGATCTCCAGGATCCAGCAGGTGGAGGGCGGCGACCTGCTCGTCGAGATCCGGTGAACTGAGGGGCTGTGATGAGGTGAGCGGCCGGGGCGGCATGATCCGTCCCGGCCGCCGCCGTGTGCTCACGGCTCCTCCGGGCCGTCCTCGTCGAGCTCGAACCAGACCGTCTTGCCCTCGGGCTCGGGCCGGATGTTCCACCGGTGGGCCAGCAGGTCGAGCAGGACGAGGCCGCGGCCGGAGGAGGAGAGCTCGCCGGGGGCGCGGCGGTGCGGGACCTCGTCGCTGCGGTCGGAGACCTCGACGCGCAGCCGGCGCCGGCCGTGCGTGCCGTGGATGTCGGCGCGCAGCGCGGCGGCCTGCTCGGTGTGGACGAGGACGTTGCCGAGAAGCTCGGAGACGAGCAGGAGGACGGTGTCGACCTGTTCGGGGCGGGCCCAGTCGTGGAGCAGGCCCTGGAACTCGATGCGGGCGTCGGCGAGGCCCTGGGCCTGGTCCTGTTCGAGGGTGAAGCGCAGGTTCCGGCCGGTGCCGTCGACGGGGACGGCGGACGGGTCGCGGCGCAGGAGCAGCAGCGCGATGTCGTCCTCGGTGAAGGCTGCGGCGGGCTGCTCGCCCTTCCGCGCCTCCGTCGGTGCGACGACGGCGTTCATGAGCCGGTCGGCGAGTCCGCCGAGGTCGCCTGCGCTGCCGGGTTCGAGCGCGTCGCGCACGCGCAGCCATCCGGTGTACATGTCGTGGCCGCCGGACTCGATCAGTCCGTCGGTGCACAGCATCATGATCTCGTTCTCGCGCAGGGTGACGACGCTGACGGGGTAGTCGTCCTCGTCGAGGTCGAGGCCGAGGGGCAGGCCGCCCCGCACGTGCTTGAGCACGCAGGTGCCGTCGGGGAGGCGCAGGACGGGGTGCGGGTGGCCGGCGCGGGCGATGCGGAGGGTGCCGGTGGCGGGGTCGGCCTCCAGGTAGATGCAGGTGGCGAAGCGGTCCTCGCCCAGGGAGGCGAGGAAGTGCGAGGCGCGCACCAGGACGGCGTCGGGGCCGTGGCCCTCGGCGGCGTAGGCGTGGATGGCGGTGCGCAGCCGGGACATGAGTCCCGCGGCCTGCAGGTCGTGGCCCTGGACGTCGCCGATGACGAGGCCGAGGCGGCCGCCGGGCAGGGTGATGCTGTCGAACCAGTCGCCGCCGACCATGAGGCCGCCGCCGGTGGGGACGTAGCGGGCGGCGACGCTGAGCCCGTCGACGCCGGAGCCGACCCCGCCGAGGCTGTTGCGCAGGGTCTGGGACAGGGCGCGGTCGGCCTGGCCGTCGTAGGTCTGCTCGATGCTCTGGCCGAGGAGCCGGGCGACGGTCATGAGGAAGACGCCCAGGCCGTCGGTGATCGTGACGGGGGCGTCGAAGGCGGCCATCCACACGCCGGTGAGCTGGCCGTACGTGGTCAGGGGCAGGAAGGCCCAGGCCTGGTGTCCGGCGTGGGCGGACAGGGAGTGGCCCTCGGGGAAGCGCTCGCGGAACTCCTCCGGGGAGGCGAGGAAGACCGGCCGTCCGGTCCGGGCGACCTGGGCGGCGGGGTGCACGGCGTCCAGCGGCATGCGGTACGCGTCCCGCCCGTCGTCGCGCAGCCCCAACTGGCCGACGCAGTGCAGCGTTTCCCGGTCCGCGCGGAACACGGCCTGGCTGCACAGGGGCAGTGAGGGGTCGGTCAGTCCGGAGATCAGGGTGAGGGCCTCGCCCAGTGAGGCGACGCGGGCCAGGGCGTGGCCGGTGACGAGGAGGTCGGCGCCGCGGTGGCGCAGGTCGTCCGGCGGCCGGCCCGAACCGCCGGTGGCCGGTCCCGCCAGTCGGTTGAGGGCGTCGACCTGGCGCATCTCGGCGTCGTACTCCTCGGTGTTGCCGTGTTCGCGCCCGCCACCCACGTGCGGCACTCCCGTCTGCTCGGCGCCCTGTGATCTCTCCCGCTTTCTCCATGTTCCGTCGATCGGCCCGCCCTCGCCTGCTCACGGGCACCGGGGACGGCCATCCGTGACGAGTCGGCGCCGCGGCATTGACGGATGCATGCCCAGGAGAGAAAGATCGACGGGCACCCCCTTTGACAACGTTGTCGCACGAGAGGATCGCGATGCGAGCGTTTAGACGCGCGTTCACCGCCGCCTTGATCGCCACCACTCTGGCCGCCGCCTCCGTCACCGCCACGGGCGCCGCGAGCGCCCGTGAGCAGGGGCCGGAGTTCGCCGCGGACCCCACCACGCTGGTCGACACCTCGATCGGCAACAACGGCGACGGGACCACCTTCCCGGGCGCGTCCACGCCCTTCGGCATGGTGCAGCTGAGCCCCGACACCCAGCTGAACAAGTACGCCTCCTACGACTACGCGCAGGACAGCATCCTCGGCTTCAGCCACACGCACCTCTCGGGCGTCGGCTGCCAGACGATGGGCAACATTCGGTTCATGCCGACGACCGGGGACGTCACGTCCTCGGACCCCGCGCAGTACCGGGCCAAGTTCAGCCATGACAACGAGACCCGCTCGCCCGGCTACTACGGCGTGAAGTTCGACAACGGCATCGAGGCCGAGCTGTCGGCGACGCAGCGGACGGGTCAGCACCGGTACACGTTCCCGAGCGGGTCCGGCGCGCAGAACGTGCTGATCGAGGCCGGTGAGAGCAATGGCGGCACGTTCGCCGGCGGCCTCAAGGTGGTCGGCGACGACACCGTGGAGGGCTGGGTCCAGGGCGGCAACTTCTGCTGGGAGACCGTCAAGGAGCGCTACCGGGTCTACTTCAGCGCCAAGTTCGACCGCAAGTTCTCGACGTTCGGCACGTGGACGGACGGCACGCTCACGCCGGGCAAGCGCGAGGCGCAGCGCGGCACGAAGCGGGCGGGCGCCTGGCTGTCCTTCGACCGGGACAAGGGCGACCGGGTGGGCGCCTCGGTGGGCCTGTCCTACACGTCGGTCGACGGGGCGCGCCTGAACCGGCGGGCGGAGCAGCCGGAGTCCTTCGACAAGGTCCGCTCGGCCGCGCACGACACGTGGCGGGACGAGCTGAACCGGATGCGGGTGGCCGGCGGCAGCAAGGCCGACCAGCGCACCTACTACAGCGCGCTCTACCACTCGCTGCTGCACCCGTCGGTCGGCTCCGACGTCGACGGCCGTTACCGGGGCTTCGACGACCAGGTGCACCGCTCGGACTCGCCCTACTACCAGATGTTCTCCCTGTGGGACACGTACCGTTCGCAGAACCAGCTGGTGGCGCTGCTGAACCCGGACAAGGCCACGGACATGGCCAAGTCGCTGCTGCGGGTCTACGAGGACGGCGGCTGGCTGCCGCGCTGGGGGCTCGGCAACGGCGAGACGAACGTGATGAGCGGTGACCCCGTCACCCCGTGGATCGTCGACCTCTACAACCGCGGTCTGCTCGACGACCGCACCGCGCGCGGCCTGTTCGACGCGCTGTGGAAGAACGTCAACGAGGTCCCCCAGGACCAGTCCGTCTTCCGCGGCCGCGACGGCAATCCGACGTACGTGAAGAACGGCTTCATCGGCTACCAGGACCTGCCGGGCTACCAGTTCGGTGACACACGGCAGGCGGGCTCGGCGACGCTGGAGTACGCGCTCGGCGACTGCGCGCTGTCCACGATGGCCCGCGGGCTCGGCCACGAGGACAAGGCGGACCTGCTGGCGGGACGCTGCGACAACTTCACCAAGCTGTGGGACTCCGGCATCTCGTCGAAGGGCTTCACCGGCTTCCCCGTGGCGAAGAAGGCGGACGGCACGCCGGCCGGCGACACGGACCCGACCCAGTCGGGCGCCTTCCACGAGGGCACGGCCTGGCAGTACCAGTGGCTGGCCCAGCAGGACCCGCAGACCCTGTACGGGCTGATGGGCGGGGCGGGCGCGGCCGAGCAGCGGCTCGACACGTTCTTCGACATGCCGACGGTGCTCACCGACCCGGCGAAGGCCGCCTCGGAGTCCTGGGTGAACGGCGCCTACGACTACCACAACAACTTCGCGTTCAACCCGAACAACGAGCCGGACTTCCACGCGCCGTGGATGTACACGTGGACGGGCGCGCCGTGGAAGACGTCGGCGGTACTGCGCGCGATGCGGACGCTGTTCACGGACGACGCGTACGGGATGCCCGGCAACGACGACCTCGGGGCGACCTCGTCGCTGCTGGTCTTCGCGATGGCCGGGATCTTCGAGGCGCAGCCCGGGTCGGCGAACTACATCGTCACGGCCCCGATGTTCGACAAGGTCGAGATCCGGCCCGCGCACGGCAAGCCGATCGCGATCGAGGCGCCGGCCGCCGACGCGTCGAAGACGCAGTACGTGTCCTCGGTGCGGACGGACGCGGGGCCGCTCCAGCGGAGCTGGCTGTCGCACCGGGAGCTGCAGGACGCCGGGTCGATCGACGTCACGCTCTCCGGGCAGCCGACGCGCTGGGGTGTCGACGCGGCGCCGCCGGCGGTGGCGCAGGACTGAGCGGTCGCCTGATGTGAACGGGTGCGGGGCGGGGTGCCTTCGGGGCGCCTCGCCCCGCACCCTTTTCACGCGGTCGCCAGGTGGGGCTCGGGCCGCGCGGTGAGGCGGCCGGTGCGGGCGAGCGCGGCGACGGAGGCGGCGCAGCCCAGGCCGGTGAGGGTGAGCGCGCTCCAGGTCAGCCACAGGGCGTCGTGCCGTGCGGCGAAGTCCCACAGGGCGCCGGTCGCCAGGTTGCCGAGGGTGATGCCGAGGCCCGAGACGGTGTTGTAGAGCCCGTAGTGCGTGGCGACCAGGCGGTTGCCGGACAGGGTGACGACGGTGTCCATCTCGAAGGGGTAGGCGACGGCGCCGCCCAGGGCGAGCAGGGTCACCGTCAGGACGAGCGCGCCGAGTACGGGCCAGGCCGCGTCGAACGGGACCAGGGCGAGCGGCAGGAACGCGAGCCCCATGACGGTCAGTCCGCGCACCAGCGCCCGCGGCGGGCTCCACCTCGCCTTCGCCCAGCCGGTGAGGCGCAGTTGGCCCGCCACGGCGACGGCGGCCGACGCCACGAACAGGAGGCTGGTCGCCCAGGTGCCTCGCTCCCCCAGCGCGCTCCGCGCCGCGAGCGGGAGGGCCAGGTAGACCTGGAAGGTCAGTACGTACGAGCCGATCATGGCGAGGGCGAACAGCAGGAAGGGCCGGTTGGCGACGACCGTGCGCCACTGGGCGAGCACGCTCTCGTCGGCGGCGTCCTCCTGCCGGGTGCGGTCGGATGCCGTGCCGCGGCGGGCGGGCAGGGCGCGCGCCTGGAGGACCGTGAGGCCGGCGAAGACGGCGGCCGCGGTGGTGCACACCAGCCGGAAGTCGGCGGCCAGCAGGGCGAGTCCGACGAGCGGGCCGAGGAGCATGCCGGCCTGGTAGTAGACGTTGAAGGTGGCGAAGGCGTCGACGCGCCGCTCCCCCGCCTCGGCGGCCAGGTAGGCGCGCACGGCCGGGTTGAACAGGGCGCCCGCGAATCCGGTGGCGGCGGAGGCCGCGATCAGCGTGGGCAGGTTGTCCACCCAGCCGAGCAGGGCGAACCCGACCGTGCGCAGCAGGCAGCCGGCCATGATCGGGGCCTTGTAGCCGAGGCGGTCGGCGAGGGTGCCGCCGATGAGGAACATGCCCTGCTGCGAGAAGTTCCGTACGCCCAGGACGAGTCCGACGGCCCAGGCGGCGAGGCCGAGCGAGCCGGAGAGATGGGCGGCGAGGTAGGGCATGAGCATGTAGAAGGCGAGGTTGATGGCGAACTGATTGACCATCAACAGTCGCACGGGGGCCGGGAAGGAGCGGGTCTGCCGCCACAGGCCGGTCATCGCCGGGCCCCGGTGGCCGTCCCGGCGGTGCGGTGCGGCCGCGCCGCGTCGGGGCCGAGGGGGTCGGTGACGTGGGTGCAGCGGGTCCAGCGGGTGACGACGCGGTCGGCGGGATGCGCGATCTCGTCGGGGTCGTCGGCCGGCGGCCGGTCGAGCAGCCCGTGCTCATGGCCGTAGGCGTCGTCGAAGACGGTGCCGATGTAGCGCTGCGGGCCGTCGGGGAACACGGTGACGATGCGCTCCTCCGCGGGGCGGGTGCGGGCCAGCCACCGGGACACGAGGGCGACCGCGCCGACGCTCCAGCCGCCGGTGGCGTAGTGCTGTCGCGCCAGGTTCCGTGCCGCCCAGACTGATTCGGGGGCGGCCACCCAGTGCACCTCGTCGAAGAGGTCGTAGGCGACGTTGCGCGGATAGATGCTGCTGCCCAGGCCCCGCATCAGGCGGGTGGCGGCGGGCTGGCCGAAGATCGTCGACCCGGTGGTGTCGACGCCGACGACACGCAGGCGAGGGAAGTAGCCGCGCAGGACGGACGCGATGCCCGCCGAGTGCCCGCCCGTGCCGACGGACACGACCAGGGTGTCGATGCGGCCGAGCTGCGCGACGAGTTCGTGAGCGAGCGGGGCGTAGGCGGCCACGTTGTCGGGGTTGTGGTACTGGTCGGGGCACCAGGCCGTGGGGTCCTCGGCGAGCAGTCGCGCGACGCGCAGGCGCCGGGCCTCCTGCCAGCCGCCCTCCGGGTGCGGGTCCTCCACGAGGTCGACCTCCGCGCCGTAGGCGGTGAGCAGGCCGGTCATGAGCGGCTCCATGCCGGGGTCGGTGACGACGGTGACGGGGTGTCCGAACGTGGCGCCGGCCAGGGCGAGTCCGAGGCCGAGGGTGCCGGAGGTGGACTCGACGATCCGCGCGCCGGGCAGGAGCCGGCCGCGCTCGCGGGCGGCGCGCACCATGTGGAGGGCGGTGCGGTCCTTGATGCCGCCGGGGTTGTGGCCTTCGAGCTTCGCCCAGAAGCCGCGGCCCTCGGCCGTGAACGGGGCGCCGATCCACAGGACGGGCGTGTCACCGACGAGTCCGCCGGGGGTGTGCTGGGGGCGCTTGGTGTCGGCGAGGAGCCGGGCGGGGGCGTCCAGGTGTGTCGGGGTGTGGGTCGGGGTGGTGGCGTGTGTCGTGACGTGGGGCGTGGTCTGTGCCGTGGTGGGGGTCATCGCGTGAGTCATGGCGTGCTTCTCCTGCGGCGCCGTCGGCAGGGGTGGTCGGAGACCTGAGGGTTCCGGGGCCGTGCCGGTTCGGGGCCGCTTGCTGGGCGGAGTCTGGTGGGCCGGGGCGTCGTCCTGGCGGGGGCGCGGTGGGTGCCGCGGAGGACCGGCGGGACGGCGCGGGGCCGGTCAGGTCCGCCAGATGCCCAGGTGGGCCCTCTGCTGTCCGGCGGGGGCGGCGAGGCGGGGGCCGCTGTCCCCGAACGGTCTGCGGGGCGTGGGCTCGGCCGCCGGGTCGAGGTCCGCGCCGGGGAGGGTGACGGGGGTGAGGTCGGCGGCCGGCTGGAGGCCGCGCGGGGCCTGCACGCTCGGCTCGTCGGTCCCCGAGCACTGTGCGTCGTCCTGGTGACCGTCGTGGCGGGCGTCGTCGCCGAAGTGCGCGTGTGGTCCGGCGGGTTGGCCGCACGGGGTGGGCGCGACGGCTGTGATCGTGTCGGCGCGGCCGGCGGCGGAGGCGACGGGGCCGTGGGCGCAGCACAGGAGATGGACGAGGGCGGCCAGCAGCACGGCGAGGATCGCGCCGGTGCGGTGACCGGGGCGGCTCCTGTCGTGACGTGCGGACGAGATCCTCATGACGACAGAGAGTAATCGGGTGAGCGCATAAAGTGCGCGTGAAGATCGGTCGGGGCGGGTCGCCCGGCGGCGGGGCCGGGATCGGCCGGACCTCAACGGCCCCAAGGGTGCGGTCGTCCCGGAAGGGGCGCTTCCGGGACGCGCGAGCGCCGCCGGGCCGGTCGGCCATGATCGCCGGATCGGGTGAACCCGGGCCCGCGCGGGAACCCGGATCGGCCTCTACGGCGGCTGCGCGCTGGATGAAGCCTGATGAATCGCGCACCCGGCGCCGGGGGTGCAGCCTTGCCCACCCGTGCCGCCCCAGGCGGCAGACTGCCCAAGGCCAGGTCGGCGCAACCGGATACGCACCCGGTGCCGGGGTGCTGTCCAAGGCCGGAGCCCCGGCCTGACGCGGCTCCGTCGCTCGGGCGAGTCCCACCACGGCGGCGGCACACCCGGCACCTCCGCTCGGCCCCTGCTGCGGCACCGCAGGAGCCGACCCGGCGGCAACGCCCACCCGTACGCGTACCTCACCGCCCCACCCTCCACCTCCCCGTCCCCACCACGACCGGCACCAGCGCCCCCGTGCAGAACGCCAGTACCCCGAACCCCCAGCCCAGCGAGGCCCCCGCGGCGATGGACGCCACCAGCAACGGGCCGCCCGCGTCGCCGAGTTCCCGTCCCAGTTCCGCCGCGCCCATCGTCTGGCCGATCCGTTCCTCGGGAGTCGCCGCGGCCAGTGCCGCGAAGCCGATGGGTGTGATCAGCCCGGTCCCGGCCCCGATCAGCACCGCCGCCCCCACGAGCGCCGCGATCCCGGGCAGTGCGGCCACCGCCAGCCCGCCCGCCGTCACCGCGAGCCCCGCGCTCAGTCCGCCCCGCGCGCTCAGGCGCCCCGCGTCCAGCGCCCGTCCTGCCCACGGCTGCACGACCGCCGCGCAGGCCGCGAGGACCGAGACGACCGCGCCCGTGGCGACGGGTGACAGACCGTCGGCCCGGCCGGACAGCGGGAGGAAGCCGACGCCGACCGACATGGCGGCGGTCGCCGCGGCCAGCGCGGCGACGGGCCGCAGGAACACCCCGTCGGTGAGCCGCCGGACCAGATCCGCGAGGGTCTGCCGGCGCTTGGGCAGCGGCGGCACGACGGGCACCGCGAGCAGTGCCCAGCCCGCGACCACGACCGCGAGCACCGTCAGCACGGCGAACAGGAGGGTCAGCCCGCCGAGCCACACGAGCACGCCGCCGATCAGGGGGCCCGCCGTGTATCCGAGGCTCTTCCAGAAGCCGTACGAGCCGAAGGCACGCCCGTGTGCGGCCTGCGGGTTGAGCCGGGCGACCAGTGCGGACGCGGCCGGCGAGAACGCGGAGGCCGCCGCGCCCTGGCCCAGGCGGGCCGCCCACAGCCGGCCCGGGTCGCGCACGGCCACGTAGAGCGCGGAGGCGAGGGCGAAGGCGATGAGGCCGCCCATGAGAACGCGCCGGGGGCCGACGCGGTCGGCGAGGGTGCCGAAGACCGGCTTGAGGACCACCTCCGCGCCGTCGTAGAGGGCGAGGAGCACACCGAGGTACAGGACGGAGGACGCCAGGTCCGTGTCCCCGGCGCCGAGGCTGGCGGCGATGCCGTGCGCCCCGAACGCGGTGATGAAGCCCGCGGCGTACAGCGGCCCCGTCCGGCGCCGCCCCGCCCCCGCACCCTTCGTTTCACCCACCGGATCTCCGATCAGCCGACGCCGGGACGACCCACGAGGCGGTGCCCGGCGCGCCCGGCGCCTCGCGGCCCCCGAGCACCACACCGCACCCGATACATCGGCAGCGTAGGGAGCCGTGTCACACCCGGAGGACTCCGCGTCCCGCGCGCCCCCGGAATCCACCCCTCACCACCCCCCACGCACCGCATCGGGCCCACCCGTCCCAGCGTTCCCAGAGCCGCCCCACACCCACGGATCCGCGCTTTAAATAGCGCCCTCACGGTTCCTTGACCGCGGGTGCCGATGCTCTGGGAGGGCGACAGTTGAAGAGATTCTTCGGGAAGGTCCGGCCGGCCGAACCGCGGGTGTCGGAGGCCGAACGGGAGCTGTTCGGCGGACCGTTGCGCTACGACATGGGCTGGTCCCGGCACGAGAACGCGACCCTGGACCTGACGATGCGCTCCGCGTTACGCCAGATGCCGGGGCTGGTCGGAGCCGCCCTGCGCATGGCGTGGAACGCGGACCGGCGGGCCCTGTTCGTCGTCGCGCTGAGCGAGATCGGGCAGGGTGTGGCCGCGGCCGTCGGGCTGCTCGCGGTCAACGCCGTGATGCACGCGCTGCTGGGCGACGGCACGGCCACCGAGCGGCTGCACGCGCTGCTGCCGGGTCTGCTGGCCGCCGCGGCGGTCGCCGTCGTCAACTCCGCGCTGGCCGGCTGGTCCACCGCGCAGGCCGGCCGGCTCGAACCGCTGGTCGAGCGGATCGCGACGACGCAGTACCTGGCGGCGGCGACGGCGGTCGAGCTGGAGGCGATCGACGACCCGGAGTTCCGCCGCCTGATCGACATCGCGCAGTACGGGGCGGCCTCCGCGCGCCGCATGATCAGCTGCTGCGTGTCGGCGCTGAACAGCACGATCTCCCTGATCGCCACGGCCGGTGTGCTCACCGTGCTGCATCCGGCGCTGCTGCCGATGCTCCTGGTCATCGCGGCGCCGCGCGGCTGGGGCGCGATGCGGGTCGCGCAGGAGCGGTACGTGTCGATGATGAGCTGGATCGAGCATGTCCGGGCCAGCCGGCTGATCGGCAACCTGCTCACGGAGCGGACGGCGGCGCAGGAGGTCCGCATCCACGCCGTGGGTCCGTTCCTGCTCGACCGCTACCGGGGCATGGCCCGCAGCGCGGAGGCGGAGCAGGAGCGTCTCGCGACGAGCAAGGCGGTCACGGAGTGGGTCGCGTCGGCGCTGTCGGGACTGGCGACGGCCGCCACGTACGGGGCGATGATCTGGCTCATCATGAGCGGGCGCATGGGCCTGGCGGTGGCGGGCACGGCGGTGATCGCGGTCCGTTCGGGTTCGGCCAGTCTCGGCGCGCTCGTCATGAACGTGAACCAGCTCCACGAGGAGTCCCTCTACGTGCGCGACCACTCCCGCTTCCTGACGGAGGCGGCGCAGCGTGCCATCCCGACCGGTGGGGCGCCGCTGCCCGAGCGGGTCGCGGAGATCGCGCTCGACGCGGTCACCTACCGCTATCCGGACCGCGGCGCCCCGGCCCTGGACAAGGTGTCGCTCACGCTTCCCATGGGGTCGGTGACGGCGGTCGTCGGGGAGAACGGCTCCGGCAAGAGCACCCTGATGAAGATCCTCTCCGGGCTGCTGCTGCCGCAGGAGGGGACCGTGCGCTGGGGCGACGCGCACGTACGGGATCTGGACCGCGCGGAGGTCTACGGCCGGGTCTCGCTGCTGACGCAGGACTTCCAGCGCTGGCCCGTGACGGCGGCGATGAACGTCCGGATCGGTCGTCCCGAGCACCCGGCGGAGCCGGAGGACCTGCGCCCGTCGCTCGACTACGCGGGCGCGGGCCCGATCGTGGCGAAGCTCCCCGACGGCCTCCAGAGCCTGCTGGCCCGGATGTTCCGCGGCGCCATCGAGCTGTCGGGTGGCGAGTGGCAGAAGATGGGCCTGGCCCGTACGCACTGGCGCAGCGCGACGTCGACCGCCGACAGCATCCTCGTCGTCGACGAGCCGACCTCGGCGCTCGACCCCGAGGCCGAGATCGAGGCGTTCGACCGCATCCGCCGTCTGGCCGCCCCGCACCGGGCCGTCGTCCTGGTCACCCACCGCATGTCCGGCGTCCGCCACGCCGACCGCATCTTCGTCCTCGACCAGGGCCGCCTCACCGAGCAGGGCACCCACGCGGAGCTCCTCGCCGCGCGGGGCCGCTACGCCGCGATGTTCACGGCCCAGGCCGACCAGTACGCGCCCGTCCCGCCCGCCGTGCCGCACCCCGCGTCACCGCCGGCCCCGGCCGTCACCGACCCCGCATGACCGCGCCCTCAAGAGGTTCCGTGTCCCCGCACTCCCCGCAGTCTCCGAACGCCGATGCCTGGACCGCGTACGGACGTCACCAGATCGGCCGGAAGTACATGCCGCCGGTGCCGGAGCGGATGCGCTGGGGGTTCTGGGACGGGGTGGGTCCCGGCGACGAGGTCCTCGGGCCGCTCGCCGGGCGCCGCTTCGTCGACATCGGCTCCGGGGCCGGGCACTACGCCGTGCACCTGGCGCGGACCCACGGCGCTCTGATCGACGCCGTGGAACTGTCGCCGACCCAGCACGAGCGGGCGGTCACGCACTTCGGCGAGGTCCCTGGCGTGTCCTTCGTCCACGGCGACGTCGTCGAGCACCTGCGCCGCGCCGAGCGGCCGTACGACGGGGCGTACGCGGTCTGCACGCTCGCCGGGATCGATCCGCACCGGGTGCTGCCCGCGCTGCGCGACGCGCTGGCGCCGGGCGCCCCCTTCGTCTTCTCCGTCCTGCACACCAACGTCCACGGCGTGGGCCCGTCGGCGACCGTGGCACCGCGCGAGGAGATGCTCGGGGTGGTCGGCATGACGCCGTTGCCGCTGGACTCCTGGGTGCTGACGGGTGAGGCGTGGGCGAGCCTGCTGTCCGCGTACGGGTTCGTCGTCGAGGAGACCGGTCTTCTGAGCTCGCCCGATCCGGACCATGCCGTGGTCTGCACGCTCGTCCGGGCCCGCCGCCTGCCCGCCGGGGAGGTGCGGATCTCCAGCCGTCCGCGCAGCCGTCGCGCGCCCGTGCCGCACGCGGCGATCGGGGTGGGCACGATCGTGCTCGGCGAGGCGGGGCTGCTGCTCGGCCGGCACCGCCGCGGCACGCTGGAACTGCCCGGCGGAACCGTCGAGCCGGGCGAGTCCTTCGCCGAGACGGCGGTGCGGGAGCTGCGTGAGGAGACGGGGCTCATGGCCGAACCGGGGGACGTCGACCTGCTCGGCACCCTCGTCGACCGGGTCGAGGACGTCGTACGGGTCACGGTCGGCGCGGTCGTGACGTCCTGGCGGGGCTCGCCGCGGACGCGACCGGGCGAGAGCGTCGGCGACTGGTCCTGGTGGCCGCTCGACGCGCTGCCGCACGGCCTGTTCCAGTGCTCGGCGCAGATCCTCACCGCGTGGCGCCCCGACCAGCCCCTGGACCATCCGCCGGCCCACTTCACAGCCTTCGCGGGAGGGGGCCGGAACGGCAGGTGACGGGGCGCTTACCAGCAGAGAGGGCGGGAATGTGAGGCACACGACGTCTCTCCGAGGCATCTTGACGCTTCCCTGACGCCGGGAGCGGGGACGGACCGGTCGGGGCTGCTTACGCTGACTCGACCGTCAGTGCGGGTGTGCGCGCTGCGGTCCGTCCCCCCTTTTCCCGCAGCCCCAGGAGCATCCATGTCCACGACCGACTCCGCGCGCGGCGGGCGCCTGCGTGCGTGGATGCTGGAGGGCCTGTCGGACATGGGCAAGGGCCGCCCGTCCGTCCCCAAGCCCGACACCGGCACCGAACACCAGGGCCAGCCCTGGTACCGCGTCATGTGCCTGACCGGCGTCGACTACTTCTCCACCCTCGGCTACCAGCCCGGCATCGCCGCGCTGGCCGCCGGACTCCTCTCCCCCGTCGCCACCATCGTCCTCGTCATCGTCACCCTCGCCGGCGCCCTGCCGGTCTACCGCCGCGTCGCCGAGGAGAGCCCCCACGGCGAGGGCTCGATCGCGATGCTGTCGCGACTGCTCTCCTTCTGGAAGGGCAAGCTCTTCGTCCTCACCCTCCTCGGCTTCGCCGCCACCGACTTCCTCATCACCATCACCCTCTCCGCCGCCGACGCCTCCACCCACCTCGTCGAGAACCCCCACCTCGAATCGGCCCTGCACGACAAGCAGGTCCTGATCACGATGATCCTCATCGCACTCCTCGGCGCGGTCTTCCTCAAGGGCTTCCTCGAAGCGATCGGCGTCGCCGCCGCCCTCGTCGGCATCTACCTCGCGCTCAACGTCGTCGTGGTCGTCACCGGCCTGTGGCACGTCGTCACCGCGGAACACGTCGTCACCGACTGGACCAGCGCCCTCACCCAGGAACACGGCAACGTCTTCGTCATGATCGGCGTCGCCCTCGTCGTCTTCCCCAAACTCGCCCTCGGCCTGTCCGGCTTCGAGACCGGCGTCGCCGTCATGCCCCACGTCAAGGGCGACGCGAGCGACACCGAGGCGAACCCCGCCGGCCGGATCCGGGACACGAAGAAGCTCCTGACCACGGCCGCGCTCATCATGAGCGTCTTCCTCATCTGCACGAGCTTCATCACGACGGTCCTGATCCCGCAGAACGAGTTCGAGGCCGGCGGCAAGGCCAACGGCCGCGCCCTCGCCTACCTCGCCCACGAGTACCTCGGCAACTCCTTCGGCACCGTCTACGACATCTCCACCATCCTCATCCTCTGGTTCGCCGGCGCCTCCGCCATGGCAGGCCTGCTCAACCTCATGCCCCGCTACCTGCCCAAATACGGCATGGCCCCGCACTGGGCCCGCGCGGTGCGCCCCATGGTCATCGTCTTCATCCTCGTCGCGTTCCTCGTCACCTGGCTCTTCGACGCCAACGTCGACGCCCAGGGCGGCGCCTACGCCACCGGCGTCCTCGTCCTCATCTGCTCCGCCGCCATCGCCGTCACCATCGCCGCGAACAAAGCCGGCCAACGCGGCTGGACCATCGGCTTCGGCATCATCGCCGCCGTCTTCCTCTACACCACCGTCGTCAACATCATCGAACGCCCCGACGGCGTGAAGATCGGCGCCTGCTTCATCGCCGGCATCATGCTCATCTCGCTCCTGTCCCGCCTCGGCCGCGCCTTCGAACTCCGCGTCACCCACGTCGAACTCGACGACATGGCCGAACGCTTCATCCGCGACATCTGCAAGCGCACCCCGCGCTTCATCGCCAACGAACCCGACAACCGCGACGCCGACGAATACCGGGCGAAGAAGGACCAGATCCGCGCCGACAACGACATCCCCGGCGCCGAGGACTTCGTCTTCGTCGAGGTCACCATCACCGACCCCTCCGAGTTCGAAGCCGGCCTCACCGTCCGCGGCGAAGTGCTGCACGAACGCTTCCGTGTCCTCACCGTCGAAGCCTCCTCCGTCCCCAACGGCCTCGCCGCACTCCTCCTCCACGCCCGCGACCTCACCGGCGTCCGCCCCCACATCTACTTCGAATGGACCGAAGGCAACCCCTTCGCCAACTTCCTCCGCTTCTTCCTCTTCGGCCAGGGCGAGATCGCCCCCGTCACCCGCGAGGTGCTGCGCGAGGCGGAGCCGGACCGCGAACTGCGCCCGCGCGTCCACGTCGGCTGAGCGGGCGCGGAGTTGTCGCCGGCCGTCCGACCGGCCGGTGACAACTCTGCGCAAGGGCCTGGCCAATGACATAATCGCCGGGTCCTTCACCGTCCGAGTACACGCTGGAGTCCGACATGACGGCACCGTCTTCGCCGAGCCGTATCGACACGAGCAAGCCCCACCCGGCCCGTGTCTACGACTGGCTCCTGGGCGGCAAGGACAACTACCCGGTCGACCAGGAAGTGGCGGAGAAGCTGCCCGCCGAGGCGCGGAACAACGCGATGCGCAACCGCGCCTTCATGCACCGCGCCGCCGCGTGGCTCGCGCAGAGCGGCATCGACCAGTTCCTCGACATCGGCACCGGCATCCCGACGAAGCCGAACCTGCACCAGATCGTGCAGAAGATCGTGCCGTCGGCCCGGGTCGCGTACACGGACAACGACCCGATCGTGCTGCGGCACGCGGAGGCGCTCCTCGTGAGCAGCGCGGAGGGGGCCACGGACTACATCGAGGCCGACGTCCGTGACCCGCGGGGCATCCTCGACCACGCCCGTACGTTCCTCGACTTCGAGCGGCCGATCGCCCTGTCGATGATCGCGCTGATGCACTTCATCACGGACGACGAGGACCCGTACGGCCTGACGCGCACGCTCGTCGACGCCCTCCCCTCCGGCAGCTACCTGGTCCTCTCCCACGGCACCACCGACGAGCACCCGCACCTGGCGAGCTCGGTGAAGAACACGTACCGCAAGGGCGAGATCCCGCTGCGGATGCGCACCCGCGCCGAGGTCGAGCCGTTCTTCGAGGGCCTGGAGCTGGTCGAGCCCGGACTGGTGACCGCGACGAAGTGGTACCGGTCCGAGCCCGCGCCGGCCGAGGAGCTGAGCGGTTTCTACGTGGGCGTGGCGCGCGTTCCGTAGCCGGACCTCGCGGCGAACTCCGCGAACCAGGGCAGCAGGTCGGGGCGGGTCACCGTACCCTCGGCGACGACGTCGGCGGCGCGGGCGCCCTGGAGGATGCGTTTGACGGGCACCTCCAGTTTCTTGCCGGTGAGGGTGCGGGGCACGGCCTCGACGGGGACGATCACGTCGGGAACGTGCCGCGGTGAGAGGTGTCGGCGGATCGCGGCGACGATCTCGTCGCGGAGGTCGTCGTCGAAGGACTCGCCGGGCGCGGGCACGACGAACAGGGGCATCGCGTAGCCGCCGCCCGGGAGTTCGGCGCCGATGACGAGGCTGTCGGCGACGCGCGGCAGCCGTTCGACGACGGCGTACAGGTCGGCGGAGCCCATGCGCACGCCCATGCGGTTGAGGGTGGCGTCGGAG
Source organism: Streptomyces sp. NPDC059524 (assembly GCF_042749255.1). Taxonomy (NCBI): domain Bacteria; kingdom Bacillati; phylum Actinomycetota; class Actinomycetes; order Kitasatosporales; family Streptomycetaceae; genus Streptomyces; species Streptomyces sp. NPDC059524. The sequence goes on from NZ_JBHYTK010000007.1 coordinate 64,497, forward strand.
CGTCCGGCGACCTCGACGGACAGGTCGGGGTGCAGGGTGATCCAGTCGCCGTGCCGCCAGACGCCCGGGTACACGTCGAAGTACCCGGCCCGGTAGCGGCGGTGGTCCGTGTCGCCGAGGAAGTGGAGCGGCATCGAGGGCAGTGGGGCGGTGACGACGAGCTCGCCCTGCTCGCCCACGACCGGCCTGCCGTCCGGGTCCCAGGCGTCGAGGGCGACGCCGAGGGCCGGTCCGGAGAGCCGCCCGGTGTGTTCGGGCAGCAGGGCCGAGTCGCCGGCGAGGACGGAGCAGATGTCGGTGCCGCCGCAGATCGACTGGAGCCGGGCGCCGGGCGCGAGCCTGTCGCGGACCCAGTGCCAGGTGCTGTCGGGCATGGCCGAGCCGGTCTGCAGGACGGTGCGCAGGGCGCCGAGGCCGAGGTCGCGGGCCGGGTGGGCGCCCGCCTTCTCGCCCGCGGTGAGATAGGCGGCCCCGACACCGACGACGGTGGCGCCGGCGCGCTCGGCGATGCGCCAGACTCCGTCTATGTCGGGGTGGGTGGGGCTGCCGTCGTAGAGGACGATCGTGCTCCCGTGGAGGAGTCCGGCGACCATGAAGTTCCAGACCATCCAACTGGTGGAGGTGTGGAAGAGGTAGCGGTCGTCGGGGCGCAGGCCGACGCCGAGGCCGAGCGCCTTGAGCAGTTCGACGACGATGCCGCCGTGGCCGTGGACGATGCCTTTGGGGACGCCGGTGGTGCCGGAGGACCACAGGATCCACAGCGGGTGGTCGAAGCGGACGTCGGCGAAGACGAGCGGGGCGTCGCGGCCGGCGAGGGAGGGCCACGGGTGCTGGGTCACGTCCTTCCGGTCCGACCAGGCCGGTCCGGTGGCGGACCTGTGGAGGCGGTCGACGGCGACGAGATGGCGGACGGTGGGCAGCCCGGCGAGGAGTTCGGCGGTCTGGGGCCGCCGGTCGTACTCCTTGCCGCCGTGGCGGTAGCCGTCGGCGGAGAACAGCACCTTCGGTGCGGCCTGGCGCAATCGGTCGAGGACGCCTGCGGTGCCGAAGTCCGGGGAGCAGACGGTCCAGGTGGCGCCGACGGCGGCGGTGGCGAGGAGCGCGACGACGGCGTGCGGCACGTTCGGCAGGTAGCCGGCGACGCAATCGCCGGGTCCGACGCCGAGGTCGCGCAGTCCGGCGGCGACGCCCGCGACCTCGGCGCGCAGCCGCTCCCAGGAGAGGTGTTCGGGCGCGCCGGTCTCGGAGACGGCGATGACGGCGGGCCGGGTGGCGTCGGAGCGGGTCAGGCACTGCCGGGCGAAGTTGAGGTGGGCGCCGGTGAACCAGGACGCGCCGGGCATCGTCGCGTCCGCGAGCACCTCCTCGTAGGGGCTGACGCGGTCCAGGCCGTAGTACTCCCACACGGCGGACCAGAAGGCGGGCAGGTCGTCGGTGCTCCAGCGCCACAGGGCGGCGTAGTCGGCGTGGGCGAGCCCGCGTTCGCGGCGCAGCCAGGCCTGGAAGTCGGCGATGTTGGAGTCCGCCGCGGTCACTTCACGGCCTCCCGTCCGGTGGGGGCGGGGCAGCCGAGCTCTTCGAGGAGCCGGGCGGCCTGGGGCCATTCTCCGTGGCCCGAGGCGGGGTTGAGGTGGCCGACGGGGCCGATGCCGACGAGGCGGCCGCCCCAGTCGGCGGCCAGGGCGGCGACCTTCTCGGGGCGGGCCAGGGGGTCGTTCGTGCTGGCGGCGACGATGACGGGGAAGGGCAGCCGGGCGCGGGCGACGGGCAGCCAGCCGTGGGCGCGCAGGGTCTCCGGGTCGGGGTGGCCTTCGGGCAGCGGGGTGTCGAAGTCGGGCGGGGTGGCGAGCAGGGCGCCGAGGACCGGGCGGTCGTCGTGGGTGAGGGCCCAGTGGACGGTGGTGTGGACGCCGGCGCTGTGGGCCACGAGGACGACGGGCCCGGCGACCGAGGTCACCGCGGCGTCGAGGGCGGCGACCTGGGCGGCGCGGCTGAGCCGTGCCTCGGTGAGCGGCGGGACGGTCACCGATCCGGGGATGCGGGCGGCGAGGCGGGTCTGCCAGTGGTCGGGGACGTGGTCGCGCAGTCCGGGGACGAACACGACCGTGGGAGCGGTCGTCGGATCGGGGGTCATGTGGGGAGCTCCGTCTTCGTACGGGGTGCGGCCGGGGCGGCCGGGAGGAGGTCCGCGGCGTAGTGGCGGCGGCCGAGGGCGAAGGCCAGGGCGGCGCCGAGGGAGACGAACGGGATGACGCCGAGTGCGGCGTGCAGTCCGATGTGGTCGGCGAGCATGCCGGTGACGGCGGGTCCGGGCGCGAGGCCGATCAGGCTGTTGGCCAGGGTGAGGGTCGCCATCGAGGTGGCGACGACGGCGGGCGGGGTCAGGCTCACCACCATGGCGGCGGCGGGTCCCGCGGTGGCGTTGGAGAGCAGGGTTCCGCCGCCGATGAGCAGCAACTGGCCGATCCCTGTGGGGAGTTGGAAGCCGATCCCGAGCAGGACGAGGGATCCGGTGCTGCACAGGACCGCGAGGGTCCACTTGTGCCGGACGCCCCGGCGGCCGAGCCGGTCGCTGACGAGGCCGCCGCCGATCATGCCGATGCCGGTGATGAGGGCGAAGATTCCGGCGACGAGTCCGGCCTTGTCGGTGGACAGGCCGTAGGAGCGGTCGAGGTAGCTGGGCATCCAGGCGAGCAGGGACATGGCCAGGAACATCTGCAGTCCGCTGCCGATGTAGGCGCAGCGTACGGACACCGAGGAGAAGAGGCGGGGCAGGAGGGAGCGGACGGGGCCCTGCGCGCCCGGCGGGTTGCCCTGTTCTCGGCAGGCGCGGGCCAGTCGGCGTTCGGTGACGACCACGCTGTAGACGGCGGCGAGGACGAGGCCGAACAGACCCATGATCGCGAACGTCCAGCGCCAGCCGAGGTGTTGGGCGATGACGCCGCCGATGGAGACGCCGAGGACGGAGCCGAAGGCGCCGCCGGCGATGAAGGCGCCGGACAGCGTGGCCCGCAGGGTCGCGGGGAACACGCTGATCACGACGGCGACACCGACGCTGCCGTAGGCGGCCTCGCCGACGCCGACCATGAACCGGCCGAGGAACATCTGGCCGTAGCTCGCGGCGACGGCGCAGCCCAGGGTCGCGAGGCTCCACACGACGGCGGCGAGGACGAGGCTGCGGACGCGGCCCCAGCGGTCGGCGAGCAGGGACAGGGGGAAGGTGAGCACGCCGACCATGAGGGCGACGATCCCGCTCAGCGAGCCCAGTTGGGCGTCGGAGAGCATCCACTCGGCCTTCAGCAGCGGGAACACCGCGTTGAGGACCTGCCGCGACATGTAGTCGGAGAGCAGCAGGCCGAAGCTGAGGCCGAACACGACCCACGCGTAGCCGCGGGTCCTCCGCTCACTCGGGCCGGTCACCGGCGATCCCGGCGCGCTCCATCTTGCGGACGGCGGGCCAGTAGTCCTGGACCGCGTAGTGCTGGGTGGAGCGGTTGTCCCAGATGGCGACACTGTCGGGCGTCCAGCGCCAGCGGACCTGGTACTCGGGGACGGCGGCCTGGCTGATCAGGTAGTTCATCAGGAGGTTGGCGCCGGGGGCGTGGTCCTGGCCGAAGCGCACGTTCTCGGGGGTGTGGTGGTTGACGAAGTGGGTGGTGAAGGCGTTGACGAAGAGGATCTTCTCGCCGGTCTCGGGGTGGGTGCGCACCACCGGGTGTTCGGGGTCCGGATAGCGTTCCTTGAGCCGGTGGCGTTCCTCCGGCGGCATCACGGCGCCGAAGCTGGCCTCGATGCTGTGGCGGGCGCGCAGGCCGGCGATCTGGGTGCGGATGTGCTCGGGGAGTCGGCGGTAGGCCTCGGCCATGTCGACCCAGATGGTGTCGCCGCCGACCTCGGGGGTCTCGACGCAGCGCAGGACGGCACCCATGGGCGGGCGTTCGCGCCAGGTGGCGTCGCAGTGCAGGGCGTTCTCGTAGTGCTCGGGCTTGCTGTCGAGGTCCTTGTAGATGCGGACGAGTCCCGGGTGGTCGGGGTCGCTGCCGAGGACGGGGTGGTCCTCCAGCGGGCCGAGGCGGGAGGCGAAGGCGACGTGGTCGGCGCGGCTGAGGTTCTGGTCGCGCAGGAAGAGCACCTTGTGGCGGAGCAGGAGCTGCCTGATCTCGGCGAACAGGGCGTCGTCGTGGACGGCGTCCGCGAGCTGGACGCCGTGCAGTTGGGCGCCGAGGGTGCAGGTCAGGGGCTCCGCGTCGATCCGGGTGCGGACGGCGGTGGGCGTCTGCGTCATGTGCGCGCTCCTCAGGGGATCAGGACGGAGGAGCCGGTCGTGAGACCGGACTCCAGGGCGCGGTGGGCGGCCACCGCGTCCGTCAGTGCGTAGCGCTGGTCGATGCGGATACGAATACGGCCTTCGGTGACGTGGTCGAAGAGTTCACCGGCGAGCGCGTCGCGTTCGGCGGGGTCCGCGATGTAGTCGGCGAGGGCCGGGCGGGTCACGAACAGGGAGCCGTGGACGGCGAGTTTCATCGCGTCGAGGGGCGGGACGCCGGAGGCGGTGCCGAAGCAGACGAGGAGTCCGCGGCGGCGCAGCGAGGCCATCGACCCCTCGACGGTGTCCTTGCCGATGCTGTCGAGGACGAGCGGGACGCCCTCGCCGCCGGTGATCTCCCGCACGCGTTCGGCGACGTCCTCCTTGCGGTACAGGACGGTGTGGTCGCAGCCATGGGCGCGGGCGAGGGCGGCCTTCTCCTCGGTGGAGACGGTGCCGATGACGGTGAGGCCGAGGAGCTTGGCCCACTGGCAGACGATGAGGCCGACGCCGCCGGCCGCGGCGTGCAGCAGGATCGTGTCGCCGGGCTTCAGGGGGTGGATGCGGCGCAGCAGGTAGGAGGCGGTGAGGCCGCGCATCGTCATCGCGGCGGCGGTCTCGCAGTCGATGCCGTCGGGCAGCTTGATCAGGGGTCCGGCGTCCATGACGCGGGCGGTGCTGTAGGCGCCGAGCGGGCTGCCGGTGTAGGTGACGCGGTCGCCGGGGCCGAGGTGGGTGACGCCGGGTCCGACGGCTTCGACGACGCCGGCGGCCTCGACGCCGAGGCCCGCGGGGAGCGGGGCCGGGTACAGGCCCGTACGGAAGTAGGTGTCGGCGAAGTTGAGGCCGACGGCCTTGTGCCGGACGCGGACCTGGCCGGGTCCGGGGTCGCCGACGGTGACGCTCTCGAGGCGCAGGACCTCGGGGCCGCCGGTCTCGTGGAAGCGGATGGCGTGGGCCATGGGGGTTCTCCCTGGGTCCGGCGGGTCAGCGGGGGGTGTCGCGGAGCATGAAGCCGCGCTGCCCGGGGCGCCGGTTGGGGACCATGCCGAGCCGGGCGAGGGTCTCGTCGGTGTCCGTGTAGTACTCGCCGATGTGGTAGATCTCCTTGGCCTCGGCGCCGGTGGCGACGTCGCGGCCGAGGGTGTGCGCGATCTGTGTCATCTGCTCGACCTGGCGCACGGAGCTCATCCGCTCGCCCTTGCGGGCCCACAGGTTGTCCTCGTTGCCGACGCGGACGTGGACGCCGAGGGCGATCGCGATGGCGTTCATGGGGGCGACGGCGCGCATGGAGGACTCGATGGTGAGGACGGCGCCGTCGGGGACGCGGCGCACGAACTCGATGAGGTCGGCGGGGTGGCGGCCGGCGAAACCGCCGCCGATCGCCACGTAGTTGAGGACGAGCGGGCCGGTGTACTCGCCGCTGCGGATGAGGCGTTCGACGGTCTCCAGCTGGGCCAGGGTGGCGAGTTGGAAGTGCGGCTGGATGCCGTTGCCCCGCAGCCGCCGCAGGTGTTCGAGGTAGAAGTCGGGGCCCGCCTCGACGACCATGTCGCGGTAGGCCTTGTAGTAGTCGGGCTTGGCGATCGAAGTGCCGGCCAGGTCGTCGTCGGTCATGATCTCGACGATGTTCATCTGGCTGGTGTTGATGGCGATGGTCACCTGGTCGGGGCGCGGGTCGAGATCGGCGAGCAGGTGGCGGGTGTCGTAGCTGAGCCACTTGGCCTCGGAGCCCTCGTCCTCGGGGGCGAAGGAGATGGATCCGCCGATCTGCAGGACCATGTCGGGCACGGCCTCGCGCAGCCGGCCGATGAGCTCGTTGAACTTGGACATGCGCTTGGAGCCGTGTCCGTCGAGTTCGCGGACGTGGATGTGGAGCACGGTGGCGCCCGCGTTGTAGCAGTCGACGGCGGCCTGGACGTGCTCGTCCATGGTCAGGGGCAGGTCGTCGGCGTCGCCGGGCAGCCACTCGGGGCCGTAGGGAGCGGCCTGGATGACCAGCTTCTCCTGGTTCTCGGGCAGCAGGGAGTCGTCGAGGAAGTGCATGGCTGTCTCCTGGAACGGGGCGGCGGGCGGTGGCGCCGGAAACGGTCGCGGCCGGGCCCGACGCGTGGTGGAGGCGGGGACACCGGGTGGTGACTGCTTCGGTGTCGCTCGCGGTACCGCCACGTTAAGAGCGGGTTACCGGCCGCGCTTCACCCGTGGAGACACAAGACTTGCCCGTTCGGGACAGGTTCGGGACAGGTCAGGGACAGGCTCAGTCGGCGGACGGGTCGGCGCCTGCCGTGTGCCGGGCGCGCCAGTCCCGGGCGCTGGTGCCGAACTGCTCGCGGAACCAGCGGGAGAAGGCGCTCGGCGCGGAGAAGCCGAGGAGGCCGGAGATCTCGGTGAGCGAGCGGCTCGGGTTGGCGACGAGCTGCTCGGCGAGTTGGGTGCGGGTGGCGTTGACGAGTCCGGAGAAGGTCTCGCCGGTCGTGGCGAGGTGCCGGTGAACGGTCCTGCGGTCGACGCCGAGGCTGCCCGCCACCTGTTCGACGGAGCAGCGCCCGGTGGGCAGCAGCACCTCGATGAGTTCGCGGACCCGGTCCAGTTCCGTCGTGTCCGTGGTGACGGCGAGGGACTCGAAGTACTGGCGGGCGTAGTCGCGCAGGAGCGGGTCGGAGAGCTTGTTCGGGGTGTCGAGCTCGGAGGCGTAGAGGACGATGCCGGTGAACTCCCGGTCGAACTCGACCACAGGGCCCAGGAGTCGGCGATGGGTGGTGAGGTCCCGGGGTGCGGCATGGGTGAAGCACACGGAGACGGGCTGCCAGCGCGGGCCGAGGAACTCGCGCAGGAAACCGATGAACGTGCCGACGGCCAGCTCGACGGCCTGGCGCGACTCGTGGAACTCGCCGAGTTCGAGACCGACCCGCACCGTGGCGAGACCGGCGGCCTCGGTGAGGCGGCTGCGGAGCATCTCGTTGTACATGCGCTCGTGGCGCACCAGGAGGGCGAGGGCGCTGCGCACGTCGGGTTCCTCGCGCAGGACCAGGCTGATGGGGCCGAGGTTGGCGAAGCGGCGCCGCTCGGCGAGGAGCAGCCCGAAGTCCTCGCGGCGGGCGGTGGCGGCGGAGAGTTCGAGGAGTCGGGTGACGGCGTCGCCCGACACCCAGCGGTCCTGGGCGGCGAGGCCCACGGGGTCGAGGCCCACTCTTTTCATGAGGGCTCGCGGGTCGATGCCGACGGACTGGCCGAGCTCGACGTAGCTGCTCAGCGCGGCGTTGCGGACCAGGGGCTTCATCGGGCGCTCCGGGGCTCGGTCCTGGATCTCGGTCCTGCGGCCCGGGGGCGGCGCGCCGGGGGGGGGCGGGGGGCCGCCATAGAGTGGAAGTCCGCCGGGGGGGGTGGAG
>NZ_JBHYTK010000007.1:72201-106452 GCF_042749255.1 Streptomyces sp. NPDC059524
GCGCGGGCGGGCGGGGGGACAGGGGTGCTTCGGGGGGGGGTGGGGGGTGGGCTCGTCGATCGCGGCGGGCCCCGTGTGTGCGACCGCCGCGGCCGGGACCTGTCCCCAACTGATAAGTCATCTGCCCCGTGAGGTCAAGCGATGCGACAGACCGTGACCTAGCGTGGCACCACCCCGACGCCCCTCGAAAGGAGCCGGCCGTGGGCCCCTCGTCAGCCGCCGCCCGCGCACTTCCCTGCCACGGCCCCGCCGTCTGGACGGGGTCGGATCTCGCCGCATCCGGAGCCTGGCTGCGCCGTCCGACCCCCGGGCAGCTCGCCGAGCTCGCCACCGCCGTGCGCACGGTCCGCACCCGGGGCACACCGATGCTCCGGGTGACCGCCGCACAGTTCCCCGCACCTGCCTGGCACACCGAACTCCAGGCGACAGCCCACGAGTTGACACACGGGTGCGGGGTGGCGGTCGTACGGCGCATCCCCGTGGAAGGCTTCCGCCCGGCCGAGCGGGAGCAGCTGCTGTGGGGGCTCGGCCGGCATCTCGGCACGCCGGTCTCGCAGGACGTGACGGGCCACATGCTGGGCCGCCTGCCCGCGGCCGGTCCGCCCGCCGCCTCCCCCGGAGCGTTCCGCACCGACGACGCGGACACGACGGCCCTGCTGTGCCTGCGTCCCGCGCGGGCGTCCCTGGTCAGCTCGGCGGCGCTGCACAACGCCGTGCTCGACCGCGGGCCCGAACTGCTCGACCGCCTCTACCGCACCCATCACCTGGATCGCGGCCCGCGGCTGCCCGCCCTCGCCGTGCCCCTCGCCCACCGCACGGAGCGGCACTTCAGCCTCCGCTACGACCGTCACCGGATCGAGGCGGCGCAGGCACGGCCCGAGGTGCCGCGCCTGACCCACGAGGACGTCGCGCTGTTCGACCTCCTCGACGCGGCCGCCGCGTCCCCGGCCCTCCGCCTGGACCTCGACCTCTCCCCCGGCGACCTCCTCCTGCTCGACAACCACGCGGTGCTGCACACGCTCGCCTTCACACCACCCCGCGCGACCGCGCCCGAGGCCACCGCCGACGCCCTGCGCCTCTGGCTGACGCCACATCAGCCCCGGGACCTGCCCGCAGAGTTCTGGGGCGACACGGCCCGGGGCCCGCACGGGACGCGCGGCGGCGTCCCACCCCGTGACGTGATCACCCACCGCTCCCCCTTCCACGCAAAGGAACCCGCATGACCGCCCCTGGCCCCTCCGTGCCGAAGCCTCCGAACGTGTCCGCCCTGCCCGCGCTGCTCGCCCGGTCCGCCCGCGCGCACGGCGACCGTACGGCGGTCCTCGAGGGCACGGCCTCGCTCACGTACGCGCAGCTCGACGACCGGGCGGCACGGTTCGCGGCGCTGCTGCGGTCGCGCGGGCTGCGCCCCGGCGACCGGGTGGCGGTGGCGCTGCCGAACGTCCTGCGCTTCCCGGTCGTCTACTACGGCACCCTGTACGCCGGGGCCGTGGTGGTGCCGCTGAATCCGCTGCTCAAGGCGGGCGAGCTGGAGTTCGCGCTGCGGGACAGCGGGGCGCGGCTCCTGGTGGCCGCGCCGGCCGGAGCGGACGAGGCCTCCGCCGCGGCCGCACGGACCGGCGCCGAGTGCCTGGTCTCGGATCCGCCCGCCTGGGACGGACTGCTGCGCGCGCAGGACCCGTCGGCAGGCGCTGCGGCGGAAGCGGCCGCCGACGACACCGCGGTCATCCTCTACACCTCGGGCACCACGGGCACCCCCAAGGGCGCCGAACTGACCCACCGCAATCTGGTCACCAACGCCCTGACGACCGCCCGCACCCTGCTCCGGCTCACCCCGGACGACGTCCTCTTCGGCGGTCTGCCCCTCTTCCACGCGTTCGGCCAGACCTGCGCCCTCAACGCGGCGACCGCGGCGGGGGCCGCGCTCTCCCTGCTCCCCCGCTTCCAGCCGGACCGGGCCCTGGAGACGCTGCGGCGCGACGACGTCACCGTCTTCCTCGGCGTCCCCACCATGTACACGGCGCTGCTGCGCGCGGGCGTCGGCCCGGCCCTGCCCCGGCTGCGGCTCGGCGTCTCGGGCGGCGCCTCGCTCCCCGTGGAGCTGCTGTACGCCGCCGAGCGCGAGCTCGGGGTCACGGTCCTGGAGGGCTACGGACTGTCGGAGACGTCGCCGGTGGCCTGCTTCAACCCGCCGGACCGGCCGCGCAAGCCGGGTTCGATCGGCCTGCCGGTCGAGGGCGTCGAGCTGTGTCTGTTCGGCCCCGACGGGCGGGCGATTGGGCCGGGTGAAGTCGGTGAGCTGGCGGTCCGGGGCGAGAACGTCATGAAGGGGTACTGGCGGCGCCCGGACGCGACCGCCGCCGCGTTCCGGGACGGCTGGTTCCTCACCGGCGACCTGGCCCGCGTCGACGAGGACGGCTACCACTTCGTCGTGGACCGCAAAAAGGACCTGATCATCCGCGGCGGCTACAACGTCTACCCGCGCGAGATCGAGGAGGTCCTGTACACCCATCCCGAGGTGGTGGAGGCCGCTGTCGTGGGGGTGCCGCATCCGGAGCTGGGCGAGGAGGTCGCGGCCGTGGTGACCCTGCGGACGGACACGGGCCCGGCACCCGAGGCGCTCGTCTCCTACGTGAAGGAACGGGTCGCCGCGTACAAGTACCCGCGGATCGTGCGCATCGCCGCGACCCTTCCGAAGGGGCCGACGGGCAAGATCCTCCGGCGGGAGATCGTCGTACAGGACGACGCCTCCCGGACCGGCGCTTCGGTCACCACCCCGTCAGGAGCAGGTGGTTGACGAGCAGCGGCAGGGTCACCTGGGCGGCGAGCCAGGCGCGCGGGCGCGGGAGCAGGGCGCAGGCGGGGAGCAGCCAGAGGGAGAACGGGAGCCAGATGCGTTCCGTCTCCGCCTTGCTCATGCCGGACAGGTCGGCGATCAGCAGGGCCAGCAGCCCGGCCGAGGCGAGCAGGGCCGGACGGCGGGTCGCCGGTGGTCCGGTGCGGTCGGTCAGCGCGGTCACGGCGCGGCGCAGGCCCGCGACCGCGGCCAGGCCGACGATGAGGACCGTGCAGGCGAGGTTGGCCCACACCCAGTAGCCGTACGGGCGGATGCCGCCCGCGCCCTGGTAGTAGCGGGTCACGAGCAGCCGGTACGCCTCCCACCAGTCGAAGCCGGCGAGGGTGAACGCCAGCGGCACGACCGCGCATCCGGCGAGCAGCAGGAGGAGCAGCGCGGGGCGCCGTCGGATCTCGTGGCGGCCGAGCAGCAGGACGGCCGCGCCGATGACGGCGACGAGGGTGAGTCCGTAGGAGACGTAGCAGGTGAGGCCGTAGAGGAGACCGGCACCGGCGGCCCAGGCGATGCCGCGGCCGGTGACCGCGAGGGCGAGGAGGGCGACGGACCAGGCGGCGACGGCCGCGAAGTACGCGTCGGCGGACGCGCCCATCCACACGGCGCCGGGGGCGGCGACGAGGAACGGGGCCGCGCGGCGGGCCAGGGCCTCTCCGGCCAGGGCGCGGACCGCGATCAGGACGGCGACGCAGGCGGTGGCGCCGACGACGACGCACCACAGGCCGGCCCAGCCGCCGCCGCGCAGTCCGATCCGGTCGAGCAGCACGAACGTGAGCGTGGCGCCCGGCGGGTGGCCCGCGGTGTGGGCGGGCCAGTGGTCGGGCGAGTCGAGCAGGATGTGGTGCGTGAAGTCCCGCAGGGTGGCCGGGATGTCGTGGAAGCGGTCGATGGACTGGAGATATTCGTACCGAGTGGTGAGCCGTACGGCGATGCCGCGGTGCCAGCCGTCGACGAGGGCGAGGGACAGGATCCAGGCGGTGGCCGCCGTCCACGCGCCGGGCAGCAGGATCCGCCAGGGCAGGCGGGCGGCGACGGCGGGGCCGTAGGCCACGAGGAGGCCCGCGAGCACCAGGGCGGGGACGGTTCCGGGGCCGGTGTGGGGCAGCCAGTTCGCGTACAGCGGCGGCCAGCCGACGTGCAGCGTGCCGTACGTCCCCTCGATGTGCCGGCCCACGAGCACGGCCGCGACCACGAGCAGGGCCGCGGCCGTCGCGGCGGCGAGGTCGAGCAGGTCGCGGCGGGGGTCGGGGGCGAACTCGGTACGGGAGCCGGAGGGTTCGGTGCGGGTCACACCGGCACGCTAGGCCGTGCGGCGGTGCGCCGGACGTCTCCCGGGCCGGACGTCAGCGTTTCGTCATGGGTCGCAGCCGCCTCAGGGGGTGGGTCCCGGCCTACGGTCGGGGCATGCGCGACAGTTCTCCCTCGTCCCCCGCGTTCTGGCGCAGCCCCCTGCGCGGCCCCCGGTTCACCTCGGTGCTCGGTCTCGTCCTGCTCGTCGGCGTCACCGTGCTGTTCGTGACCGGGCTCGTGTCGTACGCGGCGTACAACCCGGACCTGGCTCCGGTGAACGACAAGACCCCCGACAAGGGGATCCTCGGCTTCTACCTGTTCGACTGGCCGACCGACCCGCACTGGCTGTACCGGCTGACGCAGGGCGTGCACGTCACGCTCGGCGTCACGCTGATCCCCGTCCTGCTGGCGAAGCTGTGGTCGGTGGTGCCGCGGCTCTTCGCGCTGCCTCCCGTCCGGTCCGTCACGCACGGCCTCGAGCGGCTGTCGCTGCTGCTCCTGGTCGGCGGCGGGCTGTTCGAGTTCGCGACGGGTGTCCTGAACGTGCAGCTCGACTACGTGTTCCCGGGCTCGTTCTATCCGCTGCACTTCTACGGGGCCTGGGTGTTCTTCTCCGCCTTCGTGGTGCACGCCGTGCTGAAGGTGCCGGCGGCCGTGCGGAACGTACGGCGGATGCGGGCCGGAGAGGAGACGGTCGAGGATCCCGCCGGGCTCGTGGCGCCGTCGCCGGACGCGCCGACGATGTCCCGGCGCGGGGCGCTCTGGTTCGTCGGAGGCGGCTCGGCCCTGCTCTTCGGCACGACCGTCGGACAGAACTTCGACGGGCCGCTGCGCCGCACGGCGCTGCTCACCCCGCACGGGGGCGCCGATCCCGGGACGGGGCCGAACGGGTTCCAGATCAACAAGACGGCCGCACTCGCCGGGATCGACGCGGTGGAGGCGGGCGATCCGGCGTGGCGGCTCACGGTGGTCGGGCGGGGCGGCACCGTGCGGCTCGACCGGGCGGCGCTCGCCCGGCTCGCGCAGCACAGTGCCGCGCTGCCCATCGCGTGCGTGGAGGGCTGGTCGACGTCCGATCAGTGGTGGCGGGGTGTCCGGCTGCGGGACCTCGCGGCGCTCGTCGGCCACGAGGACGATCCGCCGGGTGTCTTCGTCGAATCGCTCCAGCGCCACGGGGCGTTCCGGCACGCCGCGTTGAGCGCCTCCCAGGTCGCCGACCCGCGCTCGCTGCTCGCGCTCCAGGTGAACGGCGAGCCGCTGTCCGCCGACCACGGCGCTCCGGCCCGGGTCATCGTTCCCGCCGCGCCCGGTGTGCTCAACACCAAATGGGTGGCCCGGCTGACCTTCGGAAGGCTGTGACGCCCGATGACCGCGAGGAAATGGATCCCGGCTCGGCGGATCCCGCTGGGCAGCCCGCTCACCCTGCTGCTCCTGCTGTGCTCGTTCGCGCTGGCCGGATACGCCGGGGTGCGGCTGTTCGCCGGCGACTGGTTCGGCGTCGCCCTGTGGATCGTGGGCGCGGCCCTGCTGCACGATCTCGTGCTGCTTCCGCTGTACGCGGGCGCCGACCGGGCGCTCGTCCGGGCCTTCGGTGCGGCGGGCCGGCGCACGTGGGTCGGCTATGTGCGGGTGCCGGCCGCGCTGTCGTGCCTGCTGCTGCTCGTGTGGTTCCCGCTCGTCACCGGGATGACGGCCCGGCGTTACGCGCTGACGACGGGCCGCTCGGCGGACGTGTTCCTGGGCCGCTGGCTGCTGATCACCGCGGCACTGTTCGCGGCGTCCGCGCTGGTGTGGGCGGTCCGCACGCGCAGGGCGACGAAACTGCGGCCGCCCGCCTCCCACTGAGCGGTGGAGCGCAGGCCCGCCTCTTTCGCGTGACGCAGCAGGGCCGGGGTGCCGAGGCGCGCCCAGGGGAAGGGGCGGCCCGAGGCGCGGACGGGCGTGTCGGTGACCTCGACCTCGGCACGTTCGTCCACGTCCACGGGTGCCGTCTCGGCGATCAGCAGGCCGTCCGGGGCGAGGAGCCGGGCCGTGCGGCGCAGCAGGGCGTGCGGGTCGCCGCCGATGCCGACGTTGCCGTCCATCAGGAGGACCGTGCGCCAGCGGCCCTCGCCGGGCAGCGGGTCGAACACGGAGCGGTGCAGGGCGGGGCCGCCGAGCCGTGTCGTGCGTTCGACGGCGGTGGCGCTCACGTCGATACCGAGGACGGTGCGGCCGCGCGCGGCGAGTTCGGCGACGAGCCGGCCGGGGCCGCAGCCCACGTCGAGGACGGGGCCCTCGCAGCGGTCCAGGACGTCCCGGTCGACGGCGTCGGCGCGGGCGCACCAGCGTTCGACGTCGAGGGGCAGCAGCCAGCCGTCGGTACGGCGCAGGAACAGCGGGCCCGTGCCGGTGCGCAGCGCGGCGGTGTAGGGGTCGGCCGCGGCCCAGGGTGCCGCGTCGGCGGGCGGGGCGCTCATCCGCGGGCCCGCGTCGTGCACCGGGCGAGACAGGCGGCGAACCGGCTGTCGGGGGCGAGGGCGGCCACCGCGGCGGCGTCGGCGGCGGTGTCGACGTCGCGCAGGGTCGGCAGGTCGCGGACGCGGAGTCCGGCGGCGTGCAGCCTTTCACGCTGCACGGCTCCCGTACGGGCCGTGGACATGGGCACGCCGCGCAGGAGCGCGGGGTCGGGGGCGGCGAGGCCGAGGGCCCAGAATCCGCCGTCGAGCGCGGGGCCGAACCAGGCGTCGCAGTCCGTGAAGTCGACGGTGAGCTGGGCGGGACTGAGCTGAGGGGTGTCCATGCCGACGAGCAGGGCGGGCCCCTCGCACCCGGCAAAGGCGTCGGCCAGACGTTCGTCGAGGCCGCCGCCGCTCTGCGGCACGACGTCGAACCCGGCGGGCAGCCAGGGCCCCGGTTCCCCGTCGAGCACGAGGACGCGCCGCTCGGCGGGCGCGGCGGCCACCGCGTGCAGGGTGTCGCACAGGGCGGCCTCGGCGAGAGCGGCCGCGTCCTCGGGCGTGAACGGCGGCGTGAGCCGCGTCTTGACCCGGCCGGGGCGGGGTTCCTTGGCGATGACGAGAAGGGTGGTCACGGGGTACGGCCTTCCGGGGCGGGGGTGGTGGTCGGGGCGGGGACGGGGCGCTCGGCCCGGCCGGCCTCGCACGCGGGGCTGCGCGAGCCTGGGGGCGGCTGCTGGGCCGGGAAAGCGGGCGCGCGCGAGCCCGCGTGCGGCGGCGCGGCCGCGCGCCCGGGCGGGCCGCCCGGGGGGGGCGGGGCGCCGGGGGGGGGGGGGGGGGGGGGGGTTTGGCGGGACGGGGCGTGCCGGAGGCGGGCTGCTCGGCGGGGAAGACGGGACCGCGCGAGGCGGGGCGCGGCTGCTCGGCCGGGAAAGCGGGGCCGCTCGGGCCGAGGCGCGGCTGCTGGGCCAGGGCCACCCCTGAGCCTGCGCGGCCAGGGGCTCCCGTCACCGGGTCCCGCTGCGGCAGGGCGGCGGCGCAGGGGCTCACCGGGAGCGCCCTTCCGCAGCGGGCGGTGCCGTCTCCGCGAGGACGCGGCTCATGTCGCGTACGGCCTGCCACGTGCCCCGCCAGGTGCCCGTCACCTTGGAGGCGCCGCTGCGGGGGCGGTACGGCACGTCGTGCTCCGTGACGCGCCAGCCCGCGTCGGCGGCGCGGACGACCATCTGGAGCGGATAGCCGCTGCGCCGGTCGGACAGGTCGAGGGCCAGGAGCTCGGTGCGGCGGGCGGCGCGCAGGGGGCCGAGGTCGTGCAGGCGCAGGCCGGTGCGACGGCGCAGGAGGCGGGCGAGGGCGAGGTTGCCGGCGCGGGCGTGCGGGGGCCAGGCGCCCCGGCGCGTGGGGCGGCGCCGGCCGAGGACGAGGTCGGCGCGTCCGGTGCTCACCTCGTCGACGAACGGCACGAGCAGCCCGGGGTCGAGGGAGGCGTCGCAGTCGCAGAAGCAGACGATGTCGGCGGCGGCGGCGAGCAGCCCGGCGTGGCAGGCCGCGCCGAAGCCCCGTACCGGTTCGGGCACGACGGTCGCGCCGAGGGAGCGGGCGAGGTCCGCGGAGCCGTCGGTGGAGCCGTTGTCGACGACGAGGGCGCGCCAGCCGGGCGGGATGCGTTCGAGCACCCAGGGCAGCGCCTCGGCCTCGTCCAGGCAGGGCAGGACCACGTCGACGGACGGGGAGGGGTGGGGTGGGGTCGTCACGGCTTTCACCCTACGAGCGCGATCCGGGCATTTCGGATGCGCGCTCCTTACGAAACACGGACGTCCGCCGGTGCGGGCCCGTCCGGGGTCGTCGTGCGCGCGGGCGCGGTGCGAGGCTGGCCCCATGCAGCAGTCACACGAGCTCACGGGCCACGCGGCGCCCACCGACCCGGCGCGGGTCCTGGTCGTCGACGACGATCCGACGGTCGCCGAGGTGGTGGCCGGATACCTGGACCGCGCGGGTTTCCTGGTGGAGCGCGCCGCCGACGGTCCGACGGCGCTGGCCCGGGCCACGGCCCGGCGCCCGGATCTGGTCGTGCTCGATCTGATGCTGCCGGGCATGGACGGCCTGGAGGTCTGCCGGCGGATCCGGGAGAACGGGCCCGTGCCGGTGGTGATGCTCACGGCGCGCGGTGACGAGGACGACCGCATCCTGGGCCTGGAGATCGGCGCCGACGACTACGTGACCAAGCCGTTCAGCCCGCGCGAACTGGTGCTGCGCGTCGAGTCGGTGCTGCGCCGGGCCCGCCCGCGCACGGGGCTGCGGCCGCTGCGGGCGGCGGGTCTCGCGGTGGATCCGGCGGCCCGCCGCGCCACCCGGGACGGCGCCGAACTGGCCCTGACCCTGCGCGAGTTCGACCTCCTCGCCTTCTTCCTGCGGCATCCGGGGCGGGCGTTCAGCCGGGAGGACCTGATGCGTGAGGTGTGGGGCTGGGAGTTCGGCGACCTGTCGACGGTGACCGTGCACATCCGGCGCCTGCGCGGCAAGGTCGAGGACGATCCGGCCCGCCCGCGCCTCATCCAGACGGTGTGGGGCGTCGGCTACCGCTTCGAGCCGGACGGCACGCCCGGCTCCCAGGAGGCCTGAGCGATGCGCGACATCCTTCTCATCGCGCTGTACGCCTTCGCGGGCGCGGCGGCGACCGGTCTCGCCGGCGCAGCGCTGCTGCGGTGGACCCGGCGCCGGTCGCTGACCGCGTCGCTGGCCGTGGTCGCGGCCGTCGGGGTGGTCGCGATGCTGGCGGGCACGCTGGCCGTGGCGTGGGCGATGTTCCTGTCGCCGCACGACCTCACCGTCGTGACGACGGTGGTGGCGATGGCGGCCGTCGTGTCGCTCGCGACGGCGCTGCTGCTCGGCCGCTGGGTCGTCGCCCGCAGCCGTGAACTGGCCGTCGCCGCCCGCTCGTTCGGCGACGGCGGGGACTTCGCCGCTCCGGACCATCCGGCGACGGCCGAACTGGAGGCGGTGAGCCGGGAGCTGGCGGCGACCAGTGCGCGGCTCGCGGCGTCGCGGGAGCGCGAGCGTGCCCTGGAGACGTCGCGGCGCGAACTGGTGGCGTGGATCTCGCACGATCTGCGCACCCCGCTGGCCGGCCTTCGGGCCATGTCGGAGGCGCTGGAGGACGGCGTCGCGGAGGACCCGGACCGCTATCTGCGGCAGATGCGCGCCGAGGTGGAACGGCTCAACGACATGGTCGGCGACCTCTTCGAGCTGTCCCGCATCCACGCCGGCGCCCTGCCGCTCGCCCCGGCCCGCATGTCGCTGTACGACCTGGTGGGCGACGCGCTCGCCGGCGCGGATCCGCTCGCGCGGGAGCACGGGGTGCGGCTGGTCGGCGACGGGGTCGAGGCGGTGCCGGTGGAGGTCGACGGCAAGGAGATGAGCCGGGTGCTCGGCAATCTCCTGGTGAACGCGATCCGCCGCACCCCGGCGGACGGCACCGTCGCGGTCGCCACGGAACGCTCCGCGGAGGGGGTCGTGCTCTCGGTCACGGACGGGTGCGGCGGCATTCCCGAGGACGACCTCGACCGCGTCTTCGACACCGGCTGGCGCGGCACCCACGCCCGGACGCCCCCCGCGGGCGCGGGCCTCGGCCTCGCGATCGTGCGCGGCATCGTGGAGGCCCACCGCGGCCGGGCCACGGTCCGCAACATCCCGGGCGGCTGCTGCTTCGAGGTGACCCTGCCGACGGCGTCGTAGGCGCTGCGGTCAGGGAGCGCGCAGCTCGTCCCGGGCGAAGGAGCGCATGCCCGCCTCGAAGTCGACCGTCGGCTTCCAGCCCAGGTCGGCGCGGAGTCGCGCCGAGTCGGCGGTGATGTGGCGGACGTCGCCGAGCCGGTACTCCCCCGTGACGACGGGCTCAGGGCCACCGTGCGCGGCGGCCAGCGCCCGCGCCATCTCGCCGACGGTGTGCGGGTCGCCGCTGCCGGTGTTGTACGCGGTCAGGGCGCCCGGGGCGGTGTCGGCCTCCAGGGCGGCCAGGTTGGCGGCGGCGACATCGCGCACGTGGACGAAGTCGCGGCGCTGCCGGCCGTCCTCGTAGACCCGCGGGGCCTCGCCGCGCGCGAGCGCCGAGCGGAAGAAGGAGGCGACGCCCGCGTACGGGGTGTCGCGGGGCATCCGGGGGCCGTAGACGTTGTGGTAGCGCAGGGAGACGGCCGTGCCGCCGGTGGAGCGGGCCCAGGCGGCGGCGAGGTGTTCCTGCGCGAGCTTGGTGGTGGCGTAGACGTTGCGCGGGTCGGCGGGGGCGTCCTCGCCGATCAGGGCCGGTGCGAGGGCGGCGGCGCAGTGCGGGCAGCGGGGTTCGAAGCGGCCCGCGTCGAGGTCGGCGACGGTGCGGGGGCCGGGGCGGACGTCGCCGTGGCGCGGGCAGGTGTAGCGGCCTTCCCCGTACACGACCATCGACCCGGCGAGGACGAGGTGCCGGATTCCGTGGTCGGCCATGGCGGCGAGGAGGACGGCGGTGCCGAGGTCGTTGCGGGACACGTACGCGGCCGCGTCCCGGACGCCGTCGCCGAGCCCGACCTTCGCCGCCTGGTGGCAGACGGCGTCGACGCCGGTCAGGGCGCGGGCCACCGCGTCGGGGTCGCGCACGTCGGCGCCGGGGTCGTCCCGCACGTCGTACACGAGGGGTTCGTGGCCGTGCGCGGCGAGCGCCTCGACGACATGGGACCCGATGAACCCGGCACCGCCGGTGACCAGTACACGCATGGCGCCACGCTAGGCGCGGGGGCGGCGCGGGGCACGGGACGCGGCCCGCACGTCACGACTCCGTAAGACTCATCCGGTCACGAGGGAGACCTCGGTCGACTTCATCAGGGCGACGACGGGCGTGCCGGTGGTGAGGGCGAGGTCGGTGACGGCGTCGGAGGTCACGGCGGCGGTCAGCTCGACGGACCCGGCGGCGATCTTGACGGTGGCCATGGCCGGTCCCAGGGTGACGGCGCTGACGGTTCCGGCGAGCCGGTTGCGGATGGAGAGTCCTTCGACGGGGCCGATGGCGAGGGCGACCTCGGTGGACTTCACGAGCGCGGTGATCCGGGAGCCGGCGGCGATGCCCAGCTCGGCGACGGCCTCGGCGGTGACGGCCGAGGTCAGCTCCTGCCCGCCGTCGAGCCGGATCCGGACGGTGGCCATGGCGGCGCCGGAGGTGACGGCGGCGACGGTGCCGGGCAGCTGGTTGCGGATGCTCGTGCTCAGGGTCATGACGGCGCGCCTCACGGGTGACGGGGTGTCGGACCTGGCCAAGGTAGCCGCGCCGCGGGACATAGCCGGTCAAGCGGGACAGGCGTGTGTCGACGCCGCGTCACGTCACCGGACGCTGTGGTCCGCCGGCCCCGGGCACGCCTCGCGCCGGACCCGCCCGGCCGGGCAGCCCGAACCGGCGAAGTCCAGCACGCGTGTGCCGCGTCAGCGCACCGGACGCTGCACCCCCGACAAGGCACGCGTCACGCCGTCACCGCCTGGCCAGTCGACACCCTGACCGGGCCCACCCGCCACGCACCGGGCCCAGCCGCCCGCCGCCCCGCCGCCTCGGTCACATCGGCGCCGCCCGGCCGGGCAGCCCGGAGACCGGCGAAGCCCGGCGCGCACGTGCCGCGCCCGCGCACCGGATGCCGCGCGGCGCACCGGCCGCCGCAGCGCTGCCCCGCCACATCGGCCGAAACGCCCCGGGACCGCAGCCCCCGCCCCCCGTCACGCCGGATACGCATGCGTCTGTGTGGCCTTCACCGTCGCCCAGGCCGTCGCCCCGGGGTGCAGTCCCAGTTCCGCCGCGGCCACCGTCGTGAGGTCGGCGGCCAGGGACAGGCCGCCGGTGAGGGCGACGCGGATCTGGTCGGCGTGCGTCTCCATGCCGGTGACCTCGCACTCCCACAGGTTGCGGGCGCTGGAGCCGCTGGGGCGTTCGCGGTGGAGGGTGACCGCGCCGGGCGGGAAGGCGACGAAGACGGGGCCGTGCAGATCCTCGGTCGTGGTGATCTCCTGGCCTTCGTCGAGCCGGACCGCGTGTCCGTCCGCCTGCCCCCGGTAGAGGTTGAGGCCGACGAGCTGGGCGATGTAGTCGGTGCGGGGGCGGCGCGCGACGGCCGACGGGGTGCCTTCCTGGACGACGCGGCCGTGCTCGACGACGACGAGCCGGTCGGCGAGCACCATCGCGTCGAGCGGGTCGTGCGTGACGAGCACGGCGACGGCCTCGAACTCGGCGAGGTGGCGGCGCAGCTGGGCGCGTACGTCGAGCCGGGTGCGGGCGTCGAGCGCGGCGAGCGGTTCGTCGAGGAGCAGCAGCCGGGGCCGGGTGGCGAGCGCGCGGGCGAGGGCGACGCGCTGGGCCTGGCCGCCGGAGAGGCGGCGGGGCTTGGCGCCGGCGTGGTCGGCGAGGCCCATCCGGTCGAGCCAGGCGTGGGCCTGCGCGCGGGCCTCGGCCTTGCTCACGCCCTGGCAGCGCGGCCCGAACGCGACGTTGTCGAGCGCGCTGAGGTGCGGGAAGAGCAGGTAGTCCTGGAAGACGACGCCGACGGGGCGGGACTCGGGTGGGGTGGCGTCGAGCGGGACGCCGTCGAGCCGGAGGTGGCCGGCGTCGAGCGGGGCGAGGCCGGCGAGGGCGCGCAGGGCGGTGCTCTTGCCGGCGCCGTTCGGGCCGAGGAGGGCGACGACGTCGCCGGGCGCGGCGCTGAGGGCGACGTCGAGGTGGAAGTCGCCGCGGTCGACGACGAGCCGGGCGTCGAGCCCCTCGCTCCCGGGCTCTTCCCTGAGCGCGAGGGTCTCGGCGGCGCCGGGGGACTTCTCGGTGCGGGTCATGAGGCGGTCATCCAGCGGTCGCGCAGGCCCGCGAGGACCGCGATGGACACGGCGAGCAGGACCAGGCTGAGGGCGATCGCCGCGGCCGGGTCGCTCTGCAGGGCGAGGTAGACGGCGAGCGGCATGGTCTGGGTGCGGCCGGGGAAGTTGCCGGCGAAGGTGATCGTGGCGCCGAACTCGCCGAGCGCGCGGGCCCAGGCGAGGACGGATCCGGCGGCGATGCCGGGGGCGATGAGCGGCAGCGTGACGCGCCGGAACGCGGTGAACCGGGAGGCGCCGAGCGTCGTGGCGGCTTCCTCGTAGCGGGGGTCGGCGGCGCGCAGGGTGCCCTCGACGCTGATGACGAGGAAGGGCATCGCGACGAAGGCCTCGGCGACGATCACGCCGGTGGTGGTGAAGGGCAGGGTGACGCCGAACCAGGAGTCGAGGTACTGCCCGACGAGTCCGTTGCGCCCGAGCGCGGACAGCAGGGCGACACCGCCGACGACGGGCGGCAGCACGAGGGGCAGCGTGACGAGGGCCCGGACGAGGCCGCGTCCGGGGAACTCGGTGCGGGCGAGCAGCCAGGCCAGCGGCACGCCGAGCACGAGGCTGACGAGCGTCGCGGCGGTCGCGCAGACGAGGGACAGCTGGAGGGCCTGCCAGACCTCGGGGCTGGTGAGCTGGTCCGGCAGATCGCGCCAGGGTGCCCGGACGAGGAGGGCGACGAGCGGCACGATCAGGAAGGCGAGGCCGACGAGCGCGGGCAGCAGGAGGGGCAGGGGCGCGGTACGGGTACGACGGCGGCGCCGCGGGCCGCCCCGGGTGAGGGCGTCGGCCGCGGCGCCGGGCGTGCGGGGCTCGGTCACGGTGCGAGGAATCCGGCGGAGGTCAGCACCTTCTGCCCCTGGGAAGACCGCACGAGGTCGATGAAGGCCTGGGCGGCCTTGGCGTTGGGCGCCTTCTCGAGGAGGGCGATCGGGTAGTCGTTGACGGCGTCCGCCGACTCGGGGAACTCCACGCCTTCCACCTTGTCACCCGCGGCCTTGACGTCGGTCTTGTAGACGACGGCCGCGTCGGCCTCCTTGAGCTCGACCTTGGTGAGTGCGCTCTTGACGTCCTGCTCGTAGGAGACGGGGGTGAGCTTCAGCTTGCTCGCGTCGAGGGCCTTCTGCGCGGCGGCGCCGCAGGGCACGGCCTTGTCGCACAGGACGACCTTCAGGCCGTCGCCGGTGAGGTCCTTGAGGGAGGACACCTTGTGGGGGTTGCCCGGCAGGGTGGCGATCTCCAGCTGGTTGCGCACGAAGGTCTCGGGGGCGGCCGCGGTGCCCTCGGCGTCCGTGACGATCTTCATCGTCTTGGGGCTGGCGGCGGCGAACACGTCGGCCGGCGCTCCGCTGTTGATGCCCGCGGCGAGGCTGTCGCTGCCGCCGAAGTTGAAGGTGACGTGGGTGCCGGGGTGCTCCTTCTCGAACTGCTTGCCGAGCGTCGTGAAGCTCTCCTTGAGGGAGGCGGCGGCGAACACGTTCACGGTGCCGGACACCTTGCCCCCGGACGACGCGGAGGCGTTGCCCTCGTCCGACGCTCCGGACGGTTCGGCGGAGCCGCACGCGCTGAGCGTCAGCAGTGCGGCGGCGCCGAGGCCGGCGAGGGTCAGCGTGCGACGGGTCCGGCGCGCGGAACGAGCTATCACAGGTCCACTCCCTTGGTTCCTGGCTTGCGGGGATCATACTGCCGCAGGTGCAAGGGGGAAGTCTGCTGTGGCATCGCATGAGCTGGCCTGCAGATCGGACCAGCCATGCATGTGCGTTTATACGGAGCGGGCGCCGCCCGAGGGGATCAGGTCCGGTCGATATGGACATTCGTCGACTTGACCCGGGCCGTGGCCTCCATGCCGACCTCCAGCCCGAGCTCCTCGACGGCCTCGCGGGTGAGCAGGGAGACGAGCCGGTGCGGGCCGGCCTGGATCTCGACCTGGGCGGCGATGTCGCCGAGCTTGACGGCGGTGACGATGCCGGGGAACGCGTTGCGGACCGAGGTGGAGGAGATCTCGTCCTCGCCGGAGCCGCCGCTCCTGGCGAGTTCCACGGAGAACGCGGCGAGATCCCTGCCGTCGACGAGCCGCCGTCCGGCCTCGTCGCGATGGGTGGCGACGCGGCCGGCGTCGGCCCAGCGGCGTGCGGTGTCGGGGCTGACGCCTAGCAGCCGAGCTGCCTGGCCGATGGTGTAGGACTGCATGGCCCTCAACATAGCGACCGCGTCCGGACGGGCGGCACGGTGTGGATCATCGCGGCCCTGCCGCATCCACTCGTACCACTTAGGCTACGAATATCCGGTTTCACCCTGTTCTCCCGGTCCGAGGAGTCGGCATGTCGAGCCAGCCCGAACCGATCAGCGCCACCGGCCGCGAGGCCCTCGAGCGTCAGCGCGCCGATCTCGCCGCCGAGCGCGCTACGGTGGCCGCCACCCTGAGCGATCCCGACCAGGTGGGCGACATGGCCGACTCGGCCGACGAAATCCAGCGCGCCGAGGAGCTGCGGCGCCTCGACGCGCGGATCGAGGAGGTCGAGCTGCGGCTGCGCGAAGGCGCGGCGGAGGGAGCGCCCGACACCGCGGAGGTCGGCGTGGGCAGCACGGTCACCGTGCGCTTCGACGACGGCACCGAGCAGACCGTGGAGATCAGCGAACTGCCCGACGCGTCGACGCCTTCGCTGGTCACGTCCGACAGTCCGCTGGGGCTCGCCCTGATGGGTCGGCGCCCCGGGGACACGGTCGACTACCGCACGCCCGCCGGGCCGACGTCGGCCCGCATCGTCTCGCTCGGCTGACGACGGGCCCGTGACGGGGGCCGCGATTGGCGCTTCGTGCGCTGCTCGGGTAGACCCGTCACGTGCTGTTCCGTCAACTCGAGTACCTGGTCGCGCTCGCCCGTGAGCGCCATTTCGCCCGCGCCGCACAGAGCTGCCACGTCTCCCAGCCGGCGCTGTCCGAGGCGATCCGCAAGCTGGAGGACGAGCTGGACGTGCCGCTGGTGCGGCGCGGCCGCAAGTACGAGGGGCTCACCCCGGAGGGCGAGCGCATCGTCGTGTGGGCGCAGCGCATCATCGCGGACCGGGACGCGCTCCGGGACGAGGTCGGCGCGCTGCGCAGCGGTCTGAACGGGCGGCTGCGGATCGGCTCGATCCCGACGGCCTCCGGCGCGGTGTCCCTGCTGACGGGCCCGTTCTGCACCGCGCACCCGCTCGTCACCGTGGACGTCCTGACGGACCTTCAGTCGGTGGACGTCTTCCGGCTGCTGCAGAACTTCGAGATCGACGCCGGCATCACGTATCTGCACAAGGAACTGCCCGAGGGCGTCCAGACTCTCCCCCTGTACGAGGAGCGGTACGTGCTCCTGACGACGGTGGCCGAGGGCCTGACGCACCGGCGCTCGGCCACCTGGGCCGATGCGAGCCGGTTGCCGCTGTGTCTGCTGACCGGGTCGATGCAGGGCCGCCGGGTCCTCGACGAGGTGTTCGCGTCGGTGGGTCTCACGCCGTCGCCCCGGATCGAGACGGACTCGGTGGGCGCGCTGTTCGCGCACGTCAGGACGGGCCAGTGGGCGAGCGTCGTGCCGCAGGCCTGGCTCCACGTGTTCGGCGTGCCGCACGGGATGCAGGCGCTGCCGCTGATCGACCCGAGCGCGGCGGTCCCGGTCGGTCTGGTCTGGTCCGCGAGGGAGCCCGGCTCGGTGATGGCGCGCGCTTTGGTCGAGGTGGCGCGGCACGAGGACCTGGCGACGACACTCGACCGGCTGCCGGACGCCCGCTGAGCGGACGCCCGGCCCGCGGGCTCGGTCAGCCGGCCGGGACGGCGGCCAGCCGCTCGGCGCCCGTGTAGACGTTCATCGACGTGCCGCGCAGGAAGCCGACCAGGGTCAGCCCGCTCTCGTCGGCCAGGTCGACGGCGAGCGAGGACGGCGCGGACACGGCCGCGAGCACCGGGATGCCCGCCATGACCGCCTTCTGCACGAGTTCGAAGGAGGCGCGGCCGCTCACCATGAGGACCGTGCCGCGCAGCGGCAGCAGGCCCTCGCGCAGGGCGTGCCCGACGACCTTGTCGACCGCGTTGTGCCGGCCGACGTCCTCGCGCAGGCAGAGCATCTCGCCGTCGGCGGAGAACAGTCCGGCGGCGTGCAGTCCCCCGGTGCTGTCGAACACCTTCTGCGCCGCGCGCAGCCGGTCCGGGAACTCGGTGAGCCGCTCGATGTCGAGCCGCACCGGGTCGTCCTCGACCGTCCAGGCGGCAGTGGTCCGCACGGCGTCGAGGCTCGCCTTGCCGCACAGGCCGCACGACGAGGTGGTGTAGAAGTTCCGCTCCAGGGAGGCGTCGGGCGGGGTGACGCCGGCGCCCAGGACGACGTCCACCACGTTGTACGTGTTCCCGCCGTCGGACGTGGCGCCCGCGCAGTAGCGGATCCCGGCGACGTCGGCGGCCCGGTGGACGACGCCCTCGCTGACCAGGAACCCGGCCGCGAGGTCGAAGTCGTCGCCCGGGGTGCGCATCGTGACGGTCAGCGGGCGCCCGTCGACCCGTATCTCCATCGGCTCCTCGGCCGCGAGGGTGTCCGGCCGGTGGGAGACCACCCCGTCGCGGACCCGCATCACGCGCCTGCGCGCGGTCACTCGCCCCATGTCGATCCTCCTGCCTTCACAGTGCCACGCCGTCGGCGGTCGCACCGCCGGAGGCGGCCGGTTCGAGCCGGACCAGGACGCTCTTCGACGTCGGCGTGTTGCTGATGTCGGCGACGCTGTCGAGCGGGACGAGGACGTTGGTCTCCGGGTAGTAGGAGGCGGCCGAGCCCTCGCTGGTCGGGTAGGAGACGACGCGGAAGCCGGGGGCGCGGCGCTCGGTGCCGTCGTGCCAGACGGAGACGAGGTCGACGAGGTCGCGGTCGGCGAGGCCGAGGGCCTCGATGTCGGCGGGGTTGACCATGACGACCCGGCGGGCGTTGTGGATGCCCCGGTAACGGTCGTTCATGGCGTAGGGGATGGTGTTCCACTGGTCGTGCGAGCGCAGGGTCTGCAGCAGCAGGTGGCCCGCGGGGACCTCGGGCATCGTGAACGCGTTGACCGTGAAGACGGCCTTGCCGCTGGGGGTGCGGAAGACGCCCTGGTTGACGGGGTTGGGCAGACGGAAGCCGCCGGGGGCCGCGACCCGCTCGTTGAAGTCCTCGAAACCGGGGACGACGCGGGAGATGCGGTCGCGGACGGTGCCGTAGTCCGCCTCGAAGTCCTCCCAGGGGATGGCGGGACTGTCGCCGAGGACCTTGCGGGCGAGGCGGGAGATGATCGCGATCTCGCTGAGCAGGTGCGGGGAGGCCGGGGCGAGGCGGCCGCGCGAGGCATGCACCTCGCTCATGGAGTCCTCGACGGTGTAGAACTGCTCGCCGCCCGCCTGGACGTCGCGGTCGCTGCGGCCGAGCGTCGGCAGGATGAGGGCCGTGTCGCCGCAGACCGTGTGGGACCGGTTGAGCTTGGTGGAGATGTGGACGGTGAGCCGGCAGCCGCGCATCGCCTCTTCGGTGACGTCGCTGTCGGGGGTGGCGCGGACGAAGTTGCCCGCGACGCCGACGAAGACCTTGGCCTTGCCGTCGCGCATGGCGCGGATGCCGTCGACGGAATCGAGGCCGTGCTTCTCGGGCGGCGTGAAGTCGAACTCGCGGCCGAGCGCGTCCGTGAACGCCTGCGGCATCCGCTCCCAGACGCCCATGGTGCGGTCGCCCTGGACGTTGCTGTGGCCGCGGACGGGGCAGACGCCGGCGCCCGGCTTGCCGATGTTGCCGCGCAGCATCAGGAAGTTGACGATCTCGCGGATGGTGGGCACGCCGTGCTTGTGCTGGGTGACGCCCATGGCCCAGCAGACGATGACGCTGCGGCTCTTGAGGACCTGCTCGTGGACCTGCTCGATCTCGGCGCGGGAGAGCCCGGTGGCCATGAGCACGTCGTCCCAGGACGTCTTGCGGGCGTGCTCGGCGAACTCCTCGTAGCCGGTGCTGTGGGTCGTGATCCAGTCGTGGTCGACGACGGTGCCGGGGGCCTTCTCCTCGGCCTCCAGGAGCATCAGGTTGAGGGCCTGGAAGAGGGCGAGGTCGCCGCCGGCCCGGATGTGCAGGAACTGGTCGGCGATCTGCGTGCCGCGGCCGATGACGCCGCGGGCCTTCTGCGGGTGCTTGAAGCGCAGCAGTCCGGCCTCGGGCAGCGTGTTCACGGCGATGACGCGGCCGCCGTTGCGCTTGGTCTCCTCCAGCGCGGTCAGCATGCGCGGGTGGTTGGTGCCCGGGTTCTGGCCGACGACGAAGACGAGGTCGGACTCGTGGATGTCGTCGAGGGTGACGCTGCCCTTGCCGATGCCGAGGGTCTCGGTGAGGGCGGAGCCGCTGGACTCGTGGCACAGGTTGGAGCAGTCGGGCAGGTTGTTGGTGCCGTAGGCGCGGGCGAACAGCTGGAGCAGGAACGCGGCCTCGTTGTTGAGGCGGCCCGAGGTGTAGAAGAGGGCCTCGTCCGGGGAGTCGAGGGCGCGCAGCTCCTGGGCGACGAGGTCGAGGGCCGCGTCCCACCCGATGGGCTCGTAGTGCTCGGCGCCGGGGCGCTTGACCATGGGCTCGGTGAGCCGGCCCTGCTGGTTGAGCCAGTAGTCGGACTTCTGGTCGAGCTCGGCGACGGTGTGGTCGCGGAAGAAGTCGGCGGTGACGCGGCGCGAGGTGGCCTCGTCGGCGATGTGCTTCGCGCCGTTCTCGCAGTACTCGTTCTTGTGCCGCTTGCCCGGCTTGGGCTCGGGCCAGGCGCAGCCGGGGCAGTCGAAGCCCTTGACCTGGTTGATGTTGAGCAGGGTGAGGGCGGTGCGGCGTACGGAGGTCTGGCCCAGGGAGTACTCGAGAGCGTGCGTCACGGCGGGTACGCCGGTCGCCCACTCCTTCGGCGGGGTGACGGAGAGATCGTCGACCGGGTCCTGGATGTCCGCCATGTTCCGTTCTGCCTCTTTCCTCGTCCTCATTCGGCTTCCCCGGCCGCGCCGGGCGCCCAGCGAATTCACTTTCCGGTACACCGGCGAATTCGTCAAAGAGGCGCTGTCGATCACGTGATAGGCGGCGCCGATCACGCCTTCATAAGCGCGGGCTATCAGACGATCGAAAAGACCAGTTTGACCGCGCGGGAAGGGCCGTCGGAAAATTGACCGGGCGGTCAGCCCGTGACGATTCCGGTGACGAGGTTGATGGCCGTGGCGAGAATGCTGGTGCCGAAGACGTACGACAGGAGGCAATGCCGCAGAACGATCGCGCGCACCGTCGGACTGGACACGTTCGTGTCGGACACCTGATACGTCATGCCGAGGTTGTAACTGAAATAGAAGAAATCCCGGTAGGCGGGTTTTTCTTTTCCGTTGAAATCGATTCCGCCGCCCGCCGTGTGATAGACGAACGCATATCGGGTCGCGTACATCAGATGCAGGGCGGCCCAGGCCATGAACACTCCGCCGAGCGCGGTCGCCGCGGCGGCCTGCGCGTGCTCCGACCTGCCGCGCAGGAGCAGCAGCACGATGGCGACGAGCCCGCACAGGGAAACGCCCACCACGGCGAGCTCCTCGGTGACGGGGCGGAAGTCCTCCCGGCGGACGTTGCGGTGGGTGGCCTCGGCGTCGAGCGGCCACAGCACCAGCCAGCCGGACAGCACGAACAGCCCCTCCGTGGCCGCGATGCCGGCGAGCACACCGAGTCCGGCGTCCACGGTCAGGGCGACGGCCACTCCGATCAGCGCGCCGAGCACGACCGCGCCGACGAGCCGGGGAACGGCCGAGAGCGGCCTTCGGGTGTTCATGAGCGACCACGCTAGCCGCGCCCGCGCGGGGCGGCCCGCCGAATTCCGTTCTCGCGGGGAGCCCCGGCTCCGGGCAGACTTGAAACGCAGACCTGACAAGGGGAATACACCGCACATGCCGAACTTCCGGCGTTTCGCTCCGCCCGAGCCGCGGCACGGGTGGCGGCATTCGGCCCGGGGCGCCGGGCGTGCCCTCTCCCCGCGCGGGGCGTTCGCCCTGCACGAGGTCGACGGGGCGGTCGTGTTCGCCCTGCGGGCCGCGCTCGCGACGGGGGTCGTGGCGGTGCCGCTGAGCGTGGCCGGCCGGCCCGACCTCGCGGTGTACGCGACGCTCGGCTCGCTCACCACGACGTTCGGACGCAATCTGCCCTACGCGCGCCGCGTCCGGGTCCTCTCGGTGGCCGCGCTCGCAATGACCGCCGCCGTGGCCACGGGGTCGGCGCTCGCCGTCGCGGCGGATCCGCACGCGGGCGGGGCGGGGGCGCTGGCGGTGGTCGCGGCGACGGCCGTGGTGGCCGGGATCGCGAAGTTCGTCTGCGACGTCACGCGGGTCGGCGGACTCGGCGCGGTCCTGCTGCTCTTCGCTTTCGCGGTCGCGGCGAACGGGGCACCGGCCGCCGGCGACGTCCTCCCCCGCACCGGGCTCGCGGCGGCCGGCGCGGGCTGCGCCTGGCTGCTCGGGGTCGCGGGCGTGCTCCTGCACCCGGACCGGCCGCAGCGGCTCGCGGTGGCCATGGCGCTGCGCCGCGTGGCGGATCTGCTGGACGTCACCGGGGGCGCGGCCGGCCCGGCGACCCGGTCCGTACGGCATCGCGCGACGGTCGCCGTGCTGCACGCCTACCACTGCCTCGGCGTCCCTCCGCCGACGCGCACCCCCCGCGCCGTGCCCGGCGGTCAGGCCGATTTCGTCCGGCTCACCGATCTGGCCTGGTCCCTGCTGACCGGCTCCGGGGGCGCACCGGCAGCGGCGGCGGGCCCGGTCGCACGCGGGCTGCGCGCCCAGGCCCGGCTGCTCACGGGCCGCAGGCGCCGGGTGCCGCCGATCGTGGATCCCCTGCGGTCCCGGTCGGGCGCGCCGGAGCCGCATCCGCCGGAGGACCCGGGCGCGATGCGCGCCACCGAGCTGCTGCTGGGGCGCCCCGGCGGGCGGGAGCGGCTCGCGGCGGCGGCCGTTCCGGCATGGCGGATGGCGATCGGCACGGGCGCGGCGGGCGCGGTCGCCGCGCTGCTCGGTCTGGAGCACGGCTACTGGGCGGCGATCTCGGCGGCCGCCGTGCTGCACTCGGTGAACGTCCGCACCACCGCCCAGCGCGCCGTCCAGCGGACCCTGGGCACCGGGGTCGGCCTGCTCCTCGCGCTCGCCGTGCTCGGCCTGCACCTGGCGCCGGTGA
Organism: Streptomyces sp. NPDC059524; assembly: GCF_042749255.1. Taxonomy (NCBI): domain Bacteria; kingdom Bacillati; phylum Actinomycetota; class Actinomycetes; order Kitasatosporales; family Streptomycetaceae; genus Streptomyces; species Streptomyces sp. NPDC059524. The sequence continues at coordinate 94,841 of NZ_JBHYTK010000007.1, forward strand.
CGCTGACCGTGGTGATCGTGGTGCTGGAGTTCCTGCTGGAGTACGTCGCGGCCCGCAACTACGCGCTGGCCGTCGTCTTCCTCACCCCGATCGCCCTGCTCCTCACGGAGCTGGCGGTCCCGGCCCCCGCGGGCGAACTGGTCCTGGACCGCGTCCTCGGCAGTGTCGTGGGCATCGCGGTGGGCCTGCTGTGCGCCCTGCTGATCGTCCACGACCGCGCCGCCGTACGGGTCGAGCGGGCGCTGGCGGAGTGCCGGAGCGCGGCGGCGGACGCGGAACAGGCCCTGACCGGCCCGCCGAGTCCCCTGCTCCCCGTCGTCCAGATCCGCCTCGCCCTGGCCGTCGTGGAACTGCGGGAGGCCGACGACACGGCCGCCGGCGAACTGTGGCCGGCCGGCATCGACCCCACGGAGCTGGCCGCGGCCGAGGGCCGCGCGTACGCGTTGCTCGGCCGCCTGCGCCGTCCCTGACGGTCGGTCCCCCGCTCAGTAGCGCTGCGCCTTGGCGATCTTCGCGGTGAGGTGCGGCTCGGGCGGCTTGGTGCTGATGGCCAGAGGCTGCGCGCGCTCGCCCGGGTCCAGGTCCCGGGCCCCGACGACGGTGGACTCCACGACCTTGCCGTCGGCGTCGCTGAAGTCGACCTGGACCGCGTACGAAGCCTTCTGGTCCGTGCTGTTGGTGATGTGGACGACGAGAGCGCGGACGTTGTCCGTCTGGGCGAGCGGCTTGCCGGTGAGGGAGACGTCCTTCATCGCGTTGCCCTGGCCGTCCGCGGAGTCGAGCGCCTTGCGGTACTCCTGGCGGTTGCGTTCGACGTCGGCGGAGACGGAGGCCTCGAAGTCGTGGGCGCGCCGGGAGGCCGACGCCTCGGCGGACGCGGCGGCCTCCGATGCCGCGGACTCGGCCTCCGAGGCCTTCGAGGCGAGCGGGGACGGCGGTTCGCCCGAGAAGTTGGAGCGTTCGGGGGCGGTGGGGCGCGGGCTGGCGCTCGGGCCTGACTCGTCCCCGCCGTCGTCACCGCACGCGGTGAGTCCCGCGGCCCCGGCGAGCACGGTGCAGACGGCCAGGGCGACCGGCCCGCGCAGGGGCCGGCGGGAGCGTCCGCGCGGCAGGTCTGACCTCATCGGCGATCCTCTTTCGGTTTCACGGGGGCGGCGTCCGGTCGCGGGCCGTCAGAAGCGCAGGGCCGCGGCGATGTGCCCGGCCTCCGCGAGCGTGCCGTCGGCCACGAACACGACCTGGGCACCGGTCTCCAGGGCGGACTCCACGATCTCGTCGACGATGTCGTGCACGGCGTCGAGGTCGCCGTCGGCCGCCGGGGCGAGATGGCCCTCGCCCGCGCGCACCGTGACCCGGAAGTTCTCCTCCACGACGAGCCGCCGGATGCGCCCGTCGGCCGCCTCCTGCCACACCTCGTCGACGCCTGCGGCGTAGGTGTTGGCGCCGCGGGCCCGGTCGAGATCGGCGAGCGCCTCGGCCGTCTCGCGCTCGGCGTCGGCCGTGCGCGCGGGTGCGACGGCCCGGGCGACCGCGTCGGCCCTGCCGTGGGAGAGGCCGCCGAAGGGCACCTGGGCCGAGCCGTGGGCGGCGGTGCCGCTCTCGGTGAGCAGGGACAGTGCGGCGGGTTCGCCCGTCACGTAGAGGGGGCGCGGCTCGGCGCGCAGCAACTCGGCGAGGATGCCGTCCGCCTCGCGGAAGAACTGCCGTGTGGCCTCGTCGCGGTAGGTGCTCGGCACGTCGCCGACACGCTCCTTGCGTTCGACGTCGTCGTCCTCGAGGCTCCGGCTCTGCGGGAAGCCGTGCCCGGTGTCCTCCACGACGCGGTTGCCGCGCCCGTCCCAGAGCGTGATGCGGTCGGCGGCGACGGAGAGCACCCAGTACGGATGGGCCGCGGCGTCGGCCGCGACCAGGTTGCGGGTCAGGAACGTGTCGGCGACGACGACCCGGGCGGGCACCTCCCGGTCGATGGCCCAGACCTGGTGCTCGCCGGGGGCGGCGAACAGGACGAGCCCGTCCTTGGCGTGCACGAGGTCGGCCTCCTGCACGGCCGCGCGCAGATGCTTCAGGACGTCCTCGCGCCGCTCCTTGGTGACGCCGGGGTCGGCGTCCAACTGCCGGACCGCGTCGTCGACGAGGTTGCCCAGCCGGACGGGGTCCTGGGCGTCGTCCGGCGGGCGCCGGTGGGTGGTCATCGCCAGCGAGACGGCGGGGTACGAGCGCGGCCGGCGCAGCTCGCGGAGGATCTCCGGGTTGAGCGAGGAGTACATGCCTGGATGCCCCTTCCAAAGGCCAGATCACCCCATCCTGCCTATACAACGAAGATCCGGCAAAAGGTGCATAACGACACGGAACGGTACAAGAATGTGACCGAGCATCACCCGGCGAGGAGAGGCACGGCATGGAGCAGGCTTCCTCCGGCAGCACCGAGCAGGCCTCCCCCGGCGCCGCGGGCACGTCGTCCCCGCCCGCCGCCCGGCTGACGCTCTTCACCCTCACCACCCTGGTCATCGGCTCCATGGTCGGCGCCGGCGTCTTCTCCCTGCCGAGCCGCTTCGCCGAGGAGACCGGGGTCGCCGGCGCGCTCATCGCGTGGGCGATCGCCGGCACCGGCATGCTCATGCTCGCCTTCGTCTTCCAGTCGCTCGCCGTACGCAGACCCGACCTCGACGCGGGCGTCTACGCCTACGCCAAGGCGGGGTTCGGCGAGTACGTGGGCTTCTTCTCCGCGTTCGGCTACTGGGCGAGCTCCTGCGTCGGCAACGTGACGTACTGGGTCCTGATCATGTCGACGGTCGGCGCGATCTGGCCCGCGCTCGGCGAGGGCGACACCGCTCTCGCCGTGGTGCTGTCCTCCGCCGGCCTGTGGGCGTTCTTCCTGATGATCCGGCGCGGCGTGAAGGAGGCCACGGCCATCAACCGGATCGTCACGGTCGCCAAGGTCGTGCCCATCCTCGTCTTCGTCGTCCTCGCCCTGGTCTACTTCGACCCGGGCATCTTCGCCGGCAACTGGGGCGGCGCCGACTACGCCGGTTCCCTCTTCAGCCAGGTCCGCGGCACCATGCTCGCCACCGTCTTCGTGTTCCTCGGCGTCGAGGGCGCCAGCGTCTACTCCCGGCACGCGAAACGCCGCGAGGACGTCGGCCGGGCGACCCTGCTGGGCTTCGTCAGCGTCTTCGCGATCTTCGCGTCCGTGGTCATCGTCTCGTACGGGATCCTGCCGATGGACCGGATCGCCGGGCTGCGCCAGCCGTCCATGGCCGGGGTCCTGGAGGAGGCGGTCGGCACCTGGGGCAAGGTCTTCATCAGCGTCGGGCTGATCGTGTCCGTGCTCGGCGCCTACCTGGCCTGGACGCTGATGGCGGCCGAGGTGCTGTTCGTCGCCGCCAAGGACGACGACATGCCCCGTTTCCTGCGCCGCGCCAACCGAGCCGACGTCCCCGTCCCCGCGCTGCTCCTGACGACGCTCCTCACCCAGGTGGTGCTCGTCGTCACCGCGTTCTCCAGCGACGCCTTCAACTTCGCGCTCGACCTGACCAGTGCGCTGTCCCTCATCCCGTACCTGCTCGCCGCCGCCTTCGCCGCGAAGACCGGACTGCGCCCCGACCCCCGTACGACCGGCGGCCGGACCTCGGGGCGCGAGACGACGATCGCGCTCGTGGCGACGCTCTACACCGCGTTCCTGCTCTACGCGGCCGGGCTGAGATTCGTCCTCATCTCGTTCATCCTCTACGCACCGGCCACGATCCTGTTCGTGATGGCGCGGCGGGAACAGGGCAGGCGCCTGTTCTCCCCGCGCGAGCTCCTCATCCTCGCAGTCTCCGTGGCCGGCGCCGTCCTCGGCGTCGTGGCCCTGGCCGCCGACTGGATCAGCCTCTGACCCCCGGGAAGGCACACCGTGAACGACCGCTCCCCCCTGCCCTCCGCCGCGTACGGCGTCCACTCCGAGGTCGGCCGGCTGCGCAAGGTCCTGGTCTGCGCCCCGGGACTCGCCCACCGCAGACTCACCCCGACCAACTCGGACGACCTCCTCTTCGACGACGTCATGTGGGTGGAGAACGCCCAGCGCGACCACGCCGCCTTCGTCGCCGAGCTGCGCGGGCGCGGCGTCGACGTCGTGGAGCTGCACGAGGTGCTGGCCCGCACCATGGCGATCCCCGAGGCCAGGTCCTGGCTGCTCGACCGGAAGATCACCGCGAACCAGGTCGGGATCGGACTCATCGACGACACCCGCGCGTTCCTCGACACTCTGGAGCCGCACCTGCTCGCCGAGTACCTGATCGGCGGCCTCGCCACGGCCGACCTCCCCGACGCCTACCGTTCGCCGTACGTCGGCCTGGCGCGCGAGTCCACCGGCGCGCGCGAGTACCTGATGCCGCCGTTGCCCAACACCCTCTACACCCGCGACACCACGTGCTGGCTGTACGGCGGCCTCACGCTCAACCCCCTCTACTGGCCGGCCCGGCACGACGAGACGCTGCTCATGAAGGCCGTCTACCTCTTCCACCCCGACTTCACCGGCTCACGGGTGTGGTGGGGAGATCCCGAACGCGACTGGGGTCAGGCCACGTTCGAGGGCGGCGACATCATGCCCGTCGGCAACGGCGTCGTCCTGATGGGCATGAGCGAGCGCACGTCACGACAGGCCGTCACCCAGGTCGCACGGGCCCTGTTCGAGAACGGCGCCGCCGAGCAGGTGATCGTCGCGGGCATGCCCAGGCTGCGCTCGGCGATGCACCTGGACACCGTCTTCACGTTCGCGGACCGCGACATCGTCACCCTCTACCCGCGGATCATGGAGTCGGTCCACACGTTCACGCTGCGCCCCAGCGACCGGGCCCCGGGTCTCGACCTCACCGACGAGGGCTCGACCCCGTTCGTCGACGTCGTCGCGAAGGCGCTCGGCCTGCCCGGCCTGCAGGTCATCGAGACCGGCGGCGACGTGTACGCGTCCGAGCGCCAGCAGTGGGACAGCGGCAACAACGCCGTGGCCCTCGAACCCGGCGTCGTCTTCACGTACGACCGCAACACCCAGACGAACGCCCTGCTGCGCAAGGCCGGCGTCGAGGTCATCACCATCGTCGGGGCCGAGTTGGGCCGGGGCCGCGGCGGCGGGCACTGCATGACGTGCCCGATCGTCCGCGACCCGGTCGACTACTGACGCCTCCGCGTTCAGCGGGGACCGCCGGCACCGCGCGCGAGCGCCAGCACGCTCAGGCCGAACATGAGCACGCCCAGCGGCAGATGGACCGACGGCACGTGCGCGACACCGAGCACGACCTGCGCCGAGGCGAGCAGCAGGAAGCCGGTGGCGTGCCACACGGGCCGGACCGGACCGCCGCCCGGCTTCCACGCCAGCACCGCCGCGAGCAGGTACAGCATCGACGCCGCGTACATCACGCGGGCCCCGGCGCTGTGCAGCGCCTCCCCGTAGGAGGCGGTGAGCAGCAGTCCCGCCGAGACGGCCTGGAGGAAGATCGTCGCGGTCTGCACCGCGATCGCGACGCGCAGGAACGAGACGGTGCGCCGGGTGGTCGTCACGTGGGTGGTCATGGCCTGGTCCTCTTTCCCGCCCCGGGGGCAGTCGGTCGATAAGGTCTCGACAGGCCGACGACGCAGGCCGGCGAAAGGTAAGGCGAGGGGGCGGTCGGTGTGGGGACGGCGGGGGCGGACACGGACGCGGTCGCGGGTGAGCGGCGCCAACTGCTCAATGTGGCCTACCGGTTGCTCGGTTCGCTGGCCGAGGCGGAGGACGCGGTGCAGGAGGCGTACGCCCGCTGGTACGCGCTGCCCGGGGACCGCAGGGACGCGATCGCGGCGCCGGGCGCCTGGCTGACGACGGTGACCGGCCGGATCTGCCTGGACGTGCTCGGCTCGGCGCGCGCCCGGCGCGAGCGTTACGTCGGCGCGTGGCTGCCCGAGCCGCTCCCGGACCGGTCCGAGTGGGCGCACGGCCAGGGCGGCGACCCCGCCGAGCAGATGGTTCTCGACGAGTCCGTGAGCATGGCGTTCCTCGTCGTCCTGGAGTCGATGACGCCGGCCGAGCGGGTGGCGTTCGTACTGCACGACGTGTTCCGGTATCCGTTCGCGGAGATCGCGGAGGTCCTCGGCCGGTCGCCGGCGGCCTGCAAACAGCTGGCCGCCTCGGCGCGGCGCCGGGCGGGCGCCGCGCGCTCCGAGGGCGTCGCCGCCGGGCAGGCGGACGCGGTGCGGCAGGTCAGGCGGGCCTGGGAGGCGAAGGACATCGCCGCGCTCGTCGGCCTGCTCGCCCCGTCCGCCGTGATGACCTCGGACGGCGGCGGTCTGGCGGGGGCCGCGCTGCGCCCGGTCGAGGGGGCGGCGCGCATCGCCTCATACATGGTGGCGATCGCCGACAAGGCGCCGGGCCTGGAACTCCTGGAGCGCACGGTCAACGGCGCGCCGGGCCTCGTCGCGCTCCGGGACGGCGTGGTACTGACGGTGGCCGCGTTCGATCTCGCCGGGGGACGGGTCGCGCGGATCTGGGTGGTGCGCAATCCGGAGAAGCTGCGGGCCTGGTCGGGCGAGGACCGAGGCGCCCTGCCGGGGTGGTGACGCCCTGTGATAGCTTCCCCAAGCCAGTCGTACCTTTGTGCGTACTTGTACGTACTCGGGTCAGGGAATCCGGTGCAAGACCGGAACTGACGCGCAGCGGTGAGGGCGACGGGCGGGGCAACTGCCACTGGGCCGGGGGGAACCGGGCCCGGGAAGGCGCTCCGTCCGGACGACCCCGAGTCCGAAGACCTGCTGGCGGCCCCGCCCGTCCACCGGCCGGGGCGGACCGTTGGCCGGCTCCGCGTTTGAGCCCTGGACGCTAAAGGATCTCCCGTGCCCTTCGCACGTCTCGCCCGCTTCTGTGCCCTCGTGCCGATCACCGCGCTGCTGCTCACCGCGTGCGGCTCCGGCGCCCCGTCGGACCACGCCGGCGACGCGGCCGGCGCCGGTGTCACGCTCACCAACTGCGGGCAGCGCGTGCACGTCCCGCACCCGCCGCGCCGCGCCGTCGCCCTCGACCAGGGTTCCGCCGAGATCATGCTGTCCCTCGGCCTCGCCGACCGGATGGCGGGCACCGGCACCTGGACCGACCCGGTGCGCCCGAACCTTGCGAAGGCGAACGCGAAGGTGCCGCGCCTCGCGGAGCGCTACCCGTCGTTCGAGAAGGTCCTCGACAAGGAACCCGACTTCGCCGCCGCCTCGTTCGGCTACACCCTCGGCAAGGGCGGCGTGGCACCGCGCGCCTCGTTCGAGAAGCTCGGCGTGCCGACGTACCTCTCCCCCACCGACTGCGCGGACAAGGACAACAGCGGTGACGGCGACGGCGTCCGCACCGAGGCGCTGACGATGGACACGGTCTACGGCGAGATCCGGGACCTGGCGCGGATCTTCGACGTGCGCGAGCGCGGCGAGAAGCTGGTGACGCGGCTCAAGTCGCGGGTGCGGAAGGCCGCTTCGGGCGCGGACGCCGAGGGCGTGAGCGTCCTGTACTGGTTCTCCGACTCCAAGTCGCCGTACATGGCTGGCTGTTGCGGCGCGCCCGGCGTCATCACGAACGCGCTCGGGGTGCGCAACGTCTTCGACGACACGCACGAGGAGTGGCCGCAGATCAACTGGGAGACGGTCGTGGACCGCGATCCGGACGTCCTGGTGATCGGCGATCTGACCCGGCGCTCGCAGTCGGCAGAATCGGCGGCGCAGAAGATCAGGTTCCTGGAGTCCGACCCCGCGACCCGGAACATGAAGGCGGTCCGCGAGAAGCGGTACGTGCTGCTCAAGGGTCAGGACCTCAACCCGACGATCCGCACCGTGGACGGCGTGGAGAAGGTGGCGGCGGCGCTGCGCGCGTTCGGCCTCACCAAGTGACCCGTCCGCGCGCGGCGTCGTACGCGGCGGCGGGCCTCGCCGCCCTGTGCGTCTCGGTCGCCGTGGCCATCACGATCGGGCCCGCGCACATCGGGGTCGGCGACGTGTGGGCTTCGGTGGCGGCCCGGCTCGGCTGGGGCAGCTCGGACCTGTCGCCGATCCGCGACGGGATCGTGTGGAACCTGCGGCTGCCGCGCACCCTGCTGGCCGCCGTGTCCGGGGCGGGCCTCGCGGTCTGCGGCACGGTCCTGCAGGCCCTGCTGCGCAATCCGCTCGCCGACCCGTTCGTGCTCGGCGTCTCCTCCGGGGCCTCGACCGGCGCGGTCCTGGTCGTCGTGCTGGGGATCGGCGGGGGCGCCCTGTCGGTGTCCGGCGGCGCGTTCCTGGGCGCCGTCTGTTCGTTCGGCCTGGTGCTGGTGCTCAGTCACGCGCTGGGCGGAACCACGGACCGGGTGGTGCTGTGCGGCGTCGCGGCGATGCAGCTCTTCTCGGCGCTGACCTCGTTCGTCGTCCTGACGGCGGCCGACGCGGAGACCACGCGCGGCGTCCTGTTCTGGCTGCTCGGCTCGCTCGGCGGCGTCGGCTGGACCGAGGTGTGGCTGTGTCTGGCGGTCCTCGTGGTCACGCTCGCGGTGTGTCTCGGACACGGGCGGACCCTCGACGCGTTCGCGTTCGGCCCCGAGGCGGCGGCCGCGCTCGGCGTGCGGGTGGCCCGCACCCGGCTCGTCCTGCTGTGCGTGACGGCGCTCCTGACGGCGGCGCTGGTCAGCGCGGCGGGCGCGATCGGCTTCGTCGGACTGGTGCTGCCGCACGCGGCCCGCGCCCTGGTGGGCCCCGGACACACCCGGCTGCTCCCGGCCACCGCGCTCGCCGGTGCCGTGTTCCTGGTGTGGGTCGACACGCTCGCCCGCACCGTCCTCGAACCGCAGGAGGTCCCCGTGGGGGTGGTGACGTCACTGATCGGCGTGCCCGCGTTCGTGTACGTGCTGTGGCGCGGCCGGAGCACCCGATGACGGCGGGGCTCGGCGCCGAGCGCGTGGCCCGCACGGCGGGCGGGACGCTGATCCTGGACGGGGTCTGTCTCGCGCCGAAGCCCGGTTCGGTGACGGGGGTGCTGGGGCCGAACGGGTCGGGCAAGTCGACGCTGTTGCGGCTGCTCGCCGGGGTGCTCGCGCCGACGGCCGGTGTCGTCACGCTCGACGGCGAGCCGCTCGCCGGGGTGGGGCGCAGGGAGGCGGCGCGCCGGATCGCGCTGGTGCAGCAGCAGTCCGACACGCAGGTGGAGCTGACGGTCGCCGACGTGGTGCGGCTCGGCCGGATCCCGCACCGCAGGGCGTGGTCGCCGGCCTCGGCCGCCGACGAGCGGGCGGTGCGCTCCGCGCTGGAGCGCAGCGGCCTCGCCGACCGCGCGGACCGGCCGTGGCACACCCTGTCGGGCGGTGAGCGGCAGCGGGTGCAGATCGCGCGGGCGCTGGCCCAGGAACCGCGCGAGCTGCTCCTGGACGAGCCGACCAACCACCTCGACATCCAGCACCAGCTGGAGCTCCTCGACCTGGTCCGCTCCCTCGACCTGACGTGTGTGATCGCCCTGCACGACCTGAACCTCGCGGCCACCTACTGCGACGAGGTCGTCGTGCTGCGCGCGGGCCGGGTCGTGACCGCCGGCACCCCGGGCGCGGTGCTGACGGAGGAACTGGTCGCCGACGTCTACGGCGTACGGGCCCGGATCACACACCCGGACCCGGACCGCGGACCGCACATCCGTTTCCTGGGTACGGTCTGAGGGCGCGGGGCTCCGCGGTCACTCGAAGCGGTCGGTGTCGCCCGCGCCGTACCGGACGATCTCGGCCTCGCCGTCGGAGAAGTCGATGACGGTGGTCGGCTCGGTGCCGCAGTCGCCGGAGTCGAGCACCGCGTCGACGGAGTGGTCGAGCCGCTCCTTGATCTCCCAGCCCTGGGTGAGCGGTTCGTCCTCGCCGGGCAGCAGCAGCGTGCTCGACAGGAGCGGTTCGCCGAGCTCGGCGAGCAGGGCCTGGGTGACGACGTGGTCGGGGATGCGGACGCCGACGGTCTTCTTCTTCGGGTGCTGGAGCTGGCGCGGCACCTCGCGGCTCGCCGGCAGGATGAAGGTGTACTTGCCGGGCGTGGCCGCCTTGATGGCGCGGAACACGTCGTTGTCGATGTGCACGAACCGGCCGAGCTGCGCGAAGTCCTGGCACACCAGCGTGAAGTGGTGCTTGTCGTCGAGCTGGCGGATCGCGCGGATCCGGTCGACGCCCTCGCGGTTGCCGAGCCGCGCGCCCAGCGCGTAGCAGGAGTCCGTCGGATAGGCGACGAGCGCCCCGTCGCGGATGCTGTCGGCGACGGCCGTGATCAGGCGCGCCTGCGGGTTCTCGGGATGCACGTCGAAGTACCTGGCCATGCGGCGAGCGTACGGGATCGGGCGGGCGCCTCCGGGGTACACGGCCGGGAATCGCGGGCACGTGCGACAATCCCGGCGCGACAATCCCGACACCCGCACCCCCTGGTCCCCCGCGCGCACAGGTCGACGGACCATACTGGTCGGGCCCCGTCCGCTCACAGATCGACTCCATGGCCAAGAAGAAACCTTCCTCGAACCCCGCCCCCTCGACCGTCTGGCCGGCCCGCGGCCGCCACACCGGTCCCGAGCCCGAGCAGGACGTCCGGCGCAACCTGATCGCTCTCGAGGCGGCCGGGGTGCTGGACGGCTTCGTCGACCTCGATCCGGCCGACGCCGCGCGCTCCACGGCCCTGCACCCCCGTGACGAGGACGCCGACCCGGGCCCCGGTGCCCGGCGCGTCTTCGAGGCCCGCTGGCGGGTGGACGGCGACGTCACCGTGCGGGCGCAGCTGACGACGTACGAGCCGGAGGCCCGGCGCCGTGAGACCGACGGCGGCGTGCCGTGGGTCCTGGCGGCGGAGGCCGAGGCCGAGTGGCGGCCGCACTGGCCCTCGCCCGCGACGATGTTCTGGCCGGACAGCGAGCGGGTGCCGTGGGACCACGAGACGGTGGCCGGGCTGCGCATCCGCGCGACGAACCCGCTGCCCAAGGACGACGACGAGGTGCGCCGCCTGCTGCGCGAGTGCTCGCGCGACAGCTGGTACACGCACGTCGTGGTGCACGAGGCGATGACCCCGGACCTGCGCGGGCAGCTCCCGGTCGTCTCCGCGCTGCCGCCGAGCCTGCGCCACCGGGTGATCGAGCACCGGGCGGCGCCCGAACTGGCGCAGATCGTGGACTTCGCGCTGCGCAAGGAGCTGGACGTGCGGCTGCCACGCGGCGGCGCCGTCGTGCTGCCCGCGACGCCGCGCGAGCCGGGGTACGAGCCGGAGGCCTTCACCGTCCGCAGCGTGTTCCTGGACGGGTCGGAGCAGCCGGAGCTGCTGGACCGGATCGTGGCCGCGACGGCGCTGCCGAGGCCGCTGTCCGCCGAGGCGGAGCGGGTGGTTAACCGGCTGCGCAAGGGCTGGCACCTGCTGACGCCCGAGGAGGAGCTGGCGCACGCGCAGGACATGGTCGGCCGGTACGCGGAGGCGCTGGACGCCATGACCAAGTCCCGTGACCTGTACAAGGAGGCGGCCGAGGCGGCGCAGGCCGCGCTGGCGGAGGCCGGCTCGGGGGGGTGGGTGAGGAGCGGGCGCACGGAGGCCGGCGGGGCGCACGCCCCCGGCGCCGCGCCCGCTTCCCTGTGGTCGGCGGCCGGGAGACCAAGACG
>NZ_JBHYTK010000008.1:0-6653 GCF_042749255.1 Streptomyces sp. NPDC059524
TTCACAGCCTCGATAAATCTCTTGTTTAAACTCTCCAACAGAGCCTCACCCCATTACAGGGGGGCGCGCCCCCACCAGGCGGCCGCGCCGCCCCCCTCGCCCTGTACCCAGACTCGTACGGCAGGATGTGCGGCATGCCCAGTGCAGAGACGACGCATGTGAAGCCGGAGGAGCCGGAGCAGGTGCGGCCGACCAGGGAGGACAAGGTCGCCGCCGCCGGCAGCGAGTTCCTCGGGGGCCCCATCGGGTGGCGGGCCCTCACCGGCCGGTCCTGGTGGACCCCCGTACGGGTCATCGCGCTCGTCATGATCGGCATGTTCGCGCTCGGCATGGTGCAGAAGTTCCCCTGCTACGACGGCGCCTGGTTCTACGGCGCCAGCTCGCAGTACACGCACGCCTGCTACTCGGACATCCCGCACCTCTACCAGGGCCGCGGATTCGCCGACGGCCTCATCCCGTACTTCGACCGGCTGCCCGGCGACATGGAGTACCTCGAGTACCCGGTGCTCACCGGTGTGTTCATGGAGGTCGCCGCCTGGCTCACGCCCGGCAGCGGCACCATCCAGCACCAGGAGCAGGTGTACTGGATGGTCAACGCCGGGATGCTGATGATCTGCGCCGCGGTCATCGCCGCGTGCGTGGCCCGGACGCACCGCAGGCGCCCCTGGGACGGCCTCCTGGTCGCTCTCGCGCCCGCGTTCGCCCTGACCTCCACCATCAACTGGGACCTCTTCGCCGTGGCGCTCACCGCCGCGGCGATGCTGATGTGGTCCCGCGGCCGCACCGTCGCGTTCGGCATCCTCATCGGGCTCGCCACGGCCGCCAAGCTCTATCCCGCGCTGCTGCTCGGCCCGCTGTTCGTCCTGTGCTGGCGCGCCGGGAAGTGGCGGGAGTTCGCCGTGGCCGCGTTCGGAGCGGTCGTGGCCTGGCTGGCCATGAACCTGCCGGTGATGCTCATGGCGCCGGACGGCTGGTCGAAGTTCTACACCTTCAGCCAGGAACGGGGCGTCGACTTCGGCTCGTTCTGGCTGGTCATCTCCCAGCACATGGACACCCCGCTCGACACGGACGTGGTCAACACCCTGGCCTCGGCCCTCATGGTCCTGGCCTGCCTCGGTGTCGCCGCGCTCGCGCTGACCGCGCCGCGCAGGCCGCGCTTCGCGCAGCTCGCGTTCCTGGTCGTCGCGGCCTTCATCCTCACCAACAAGGTCTACTCGCCGCAATACGTCCTCTGGCTGATCCCGCTCGCCGCCCTGGCCCGGCCCAAGTGGCGGGACTTCCTCGTCTGGCAGGCCTGTGAGGTCGTGTACTTCCTCGGGATCTGGATGTACCTCGCGTACACGACCAGCGGCGACAAGCACCAGGGACTGCCGACCGACGGCTACCAGGCCGCCGTGATCACCCACCTCCTGGGCACGCTCTACCTCTGCGCGATCATCGTGCGCGACATCTGGCTGCCCGAACGCGACGTGGTGCGGCGCTCCGGCGACGACGATCCGTCGGGCGGGGTGCTGGACGGGGCCGAGGACCGGTTCGTCTTCGGGCATGCGGCCTACGTGGCTTGGGAGAAGGAGCACGAGGCGGAGCCGCCGCCACCGGTGAACTGGGGCAAGGACCCCGACGGTTCACTCTGAGCGAACAGCCCGTCAGGGCACGCTCAGAGCGCGCGGAAGGGGCCGGACACCGCTGGGTGTCCGGCCCCTTCCGTTCGGCTCTGTGGCGCCCCTCAGCGGTCCACGAGACGGTCGAACTGCGTGGTGGTGTGCCGCAGATGGGCCACCAGCTCCTCACCGACCTGCGGCTCGGGAGCGTCCGCGGGCACGAACAGGATCGACACCTGCATGTGCGGCGGCTCGGCGAACCAGCGCTGCTTGCCGCCCCAGACGAACGGCGCGAGATTCCGGTTCACCGTCGCGAGGCCGGCGCGGGCGACGCCCTTGGCGCGCGGCATGACGCCGTGCAGCGCCTTCGGGGCCTCCAGGCCCACCCCGTGCGACGTACCGCCCGCCACGACCACCAGCCAGCCGTCGGAGGCCGCCTTCTGCTGGCGGTAACCGAACCGGTCGCCCTTGGCGACCCGCGTGACGTCCAGGACGGCGCCGCGGTACTCGGTCGCGTCGTGGTCGCCCAGCCACAGGCGCGTGCCGATGCGCGCGCGGAAGCGGGTCTGCGGGAACTGCTGCTGCAGGCGCGCGAGTTCCTCGGCCTTGAGGTGGCTGACGAACATCGTGTGCAGCGGCAGACGGGCCGCGCGCAGCCGGTCCATCCAGCCGATGACCTCCTCGACGGCGTCCGAGCCGTCGGTGCGGTCCAGCGGCAGGTGGATGGCGAAGCCCTCCAGCCGCACGTCCTGGATGGCGTGCGCGAGCTGCGGAAGGTCCTGCTCGCTCACCCCGTGCCGCTTCATCGAGGACATGACCTCGATGACGACACGGGCGCCGACCAGGCCGTGGACGCCGTCCACGGAGGAGACGGAGCGGATGACGCGGTCGGGCAGCGGCACCGGCTCCTCGCCGCGCCGGAACGGCGTCAGGACCAGCAGGTCACCGCTGAACCAGTCCTTGATCCGGGCGGCCTCGTACGTGGTGCCCACGGCGAGGATGTCCGACCCCATACGGGTCGCCTCCTCCGCGAGGCGTTCGTGGCCGAAGCCGTAGCCGTTGCCCTTGCAGACGGGGACGAGCCCCGGAAACTGCTCGAGCACGTGCTTGTGGTGTGCCCGCCAGCGCGCGGTGTCGACATAGAGCGTGAGCGCCATGGCCGGTCCCGGAACCTTTCTCGTGGCTGCGGTGTATCAGAGGTATGAAGAAACTTTGGAGCTACGTGAATTGTGCCGGGTCCGCCCCGGAAGCGGGGCGGGTGGGGCCGGGGAGGACCTGTGACGGTCCCCCGCACGGCCGCCGGTCAGCGCCGCGACATGTAGATGTCGAGCGCCTTGTGCAGCAGCTTGTTGAGCGGGAAGTCCCACTCGCCGAGGTACTCGGCCGCCTGCCCGCCCGTGCCGACCTTGAACTGGATGAGGCCGAAGAGGTGGTCCGTCTCGTCGAGCGAGTCGGAGATACCGCGCAGGTCGTAGACCGTGGCGCCGAGCGCGTAGGCGTCGCGCAGCATGCGCCACTGCATCGCGTTCGAGGGCCGGACCTCACGGCCGATGTTGTCCGAGGCGCCGTAGGAGTACCAGACGTGCCCGCCGACGACGAGCATCGTCGCGGCCGACAGGTTCACCCCGTTGTGCCGGGCGAAGTACAGCCGCATGCGGTTCGGGTCCTCGGTGTTGAGGGCCGTCCACATCTGCTGGAAGTACGAGAGCGGACGCGGCCGGAAGTGGTCGCGCACGGCCGTGATCTCGTACAGACGCTGCCACTCGGCGAGGTCCTGGTAGCCGCCCTGGACGACCTCGACGCCGGCCTTCTCGGCCTTCTTGATGTTGCGCCGCCACAGCTGGTTGAACTGCTTGTGGACCTCTTCCAGGGAGCGGTTCGCGAGCGGCACCTGGTAGACGTAGCGGGGCTGCACGTCGCCGAAGCCGGCGCCGCCGTCCTCGCCCTGCTGCCAGCCCATGCGGCGCAGCTTGTCGGCGACCTCGAAGGCGCGGGGCTCGATGAAGTCCGCCTCGATGTCGCGCAGGCGCTTCACATCGGGGTCCTGGATGCCCTTCTTGATGGAAGGGGCCTCCCAGCGGCGGATGATGACCGGCGGGCCCATCTTCACGGAGAAGGCGCCCTGCTGCTTGAGGTGCGCGAGCATCGGCCGCAGCCACTCTTCGAGGTTCGGCGCGTACCAGTTGATGACCGGGCCCTCGGGCAGATAGGCCAGGTAACGCTTGATCTTGGGCAGCTGGCGGTAGAGCACCAGGCCCGCGCCGACCATCTCGCCGGTCTTGTCGTCGAACCAGCCGAGGTTCTCGGAGCGCCACTCCGACTTCACATCTGCCCATGCGGGGACCTGCATGTGGCTAGCCGACGGCAGGCTCTGGATGTACGCCAGATGCTGCTCGCGACTGATGGTCCTCAGGGTCAGGCTCATTCGGGGCGCTCCTCGGGCTGGTGTGTCCCCATGGGTACAGGGGCTCCGGCTCTCGCGCCGAAGCCTACTGCGCCCTGCGAGCGCCCCGACTGGCCGTATGGAGGTCAGTCCGCGTCGGACCGTGTGACCTCAGCCGATCACGCCGCCGAAGAGGCCTCCGTGCGCCATGCCGATGAAGAAGCCGACCGCCGAGGCACCGAGCCCCAGAATCATCCCGAACCGCTCGCGGGTCGTCACCGAGATGAACTGGCCGTACGCCCCGGTCAGGATCCCGACGAGCCCCGCCCAGGAGCTGAGCAGGTGCAGCCCGCTCCAGATCGAGGTGATGATCGCGATCGCGCCGAGCACCACCGTCACGCCGAGCAGCGTGTCC
The DNA here is from genome assembly GCF_042749255.1 of Streptomyces sp. NPDC059524. Classification (NCBI taxonomy): domain Bacteria; kingdom Bacillati; phylum Actinomycetota; class Actinomycetes; order Kitasatosporales; family Streptomycetaceae; genus Streptomyces; species Streptomyces sp. NPDC059524. The sequence goes on from NZ_JBHYTK010000008.1 coordinate 4,400, forward strand.
TGGAGCGGATGGGGCTTTCCGTCCGTGGCGAGAAGAGAGCCGGCCGTGGTGCTGTTGGGTCGCATTGCTTGTGCCATGAGGGCACCTCCTGCGGAAGGCGGCGCATCGTAGCGCCATACACACCCGATGTGTACAGAGTGCGGCTGTCCGCTGCCGGATTTCAACCGGAAGCCGAGGTGCGGGTAGTCTGTACCGTCTGCATCGGTGTCTGTCCACATCCCGACCAGGGATGCAGGCCCGCTGATCTGCTCGGCCCTCCTCTACGAGGGCCGATTGTCAGTGGTCCCCGATACCGTTGCTCACGCATAACAACCCTCCTGCCACGGAACGACCGTGGCCGCTGAGTCCAAAGGAGGTGGGTTCCACATGCGTCACTACGAGGTGATGGTCATCCTCGACCCCGATCTGGAGGAGCGCGCTGTCGCCCCCCTGATCGAGAACTTCCTCTCCGTCGTCCGTGAGGGCAACGGAAAGGTGGAGAAGGTCGACACCTGGGGCCGTCGTCGTCTCTCGTACGAGATCAAGAAGAAGCCCGAGGGCATCTACTCGGTCATCGACCTGCAGGCCGAGCCTGCGGTCGTCAAGGAGCTCGACCGCCAGATGAACCTGAACGAGTCGGTCCTCCGGACCAAGGTCCTCCGCCCCGAGACCCACTGAACTTCCTAGTTCAGCGGCACTCGGGATTCGAGTAGCAGCAAGCAGTCCGCAGCAAACCCGCCGAGAGGTTTTCCATGGCAGGCGAGACCGTCATCACGGTCGTCGGCAATCTTGTCGACGACCCCGAGCTGCGCTTCACCCCCTCCGGTGCGGCGGTCGCGAAGTTCCGTGTCGCGTCCACTCCCCGCACCTTCGACCGTCAGACGAACGAGTGGAAGGACGGCGAGAGCCTGTTCCTGACCTGCTCGGTCTGGCGTCAGGCGGCGGAGAACGTCGCGGAGTCGCTCCAGCGAGGCATGCGCGTCATCGTGCAGGGCCGGCTGAAGCAGCGGTCCTACGAGGACCGTGAGGGCGTCAAGCGCACGGTCTACGAGCTGGACGTCGAGGAAGTCGGCGCCAGCCTGCGCAGCGCCACGGCCAAGGTCACCAAGACCAGTGGTGGCGGCCGCGGTGGCCAGGGTGGATACGGCGGCGGTGGCGGCGGCCAGCAGGGCGGTGGCTGGGGCGGTGGCCCCGGTGGCGGTCAGCAGCAGGGTGGCGGCGGTGCTCCCGCCGACGACCCCTGGGCGACCGGTTCGCCGGCCGGCGGCGGCCAGCAGCAGGGCGGCGGCGGTGGCGGCTGGGGCGGAAGCTCCGGCGGCTCCGGCGGCGGCTACTCGGACGAGCCCCCCTTCTAGGGACCAGTGCCCTTCCGGGGCCGGGCTCGTACCCACACTTCTTGATCACACAGGAGAAACACCATGGCGAAGCCGCCTGTGCGCAAGCCGAAGAAGAAGGTCTGCGCTTTCTGCAAGGACAAGGTCACGTACGTGGACTACAAGGACACGAACATGCTGCGGAAGTTCATTTCCGACCGCGGCAAGATCCGTGCCCGCCGCGTGACCGGCAACTGCACGCAGCACCAGCGTGACGTCGCCACGGCCGTGAAGAACAGCCGTGAGATGGCGCTGCTGCCCTACACGTCCACCGCGCGATAAGGGAAGGGTGACCGAAAAATGAAGATCATCCTGACCCACGAGGTCTCTGGCCTCGGCACCGCCGGCGACGTCGTCGACGTCAAGGACGGGTACGCCCGCAACTACCTGGTCCCGCGTGGTTTCGCGATCCGCTGGACCAAGGGTGGCGAGCAGGACGTGGCGCAGATCCGCCGCGCCCGCAAGATCCACGAGATCGCGACCATCGAGCAGGCCAACGAGATCAAGGCCCAGCTCGAGGGTGTCAAGGTCCGTCTGGCCGTCCGCTCCGGCGACGCCGGTCGTCTGTTCGGTTCCGTCACGCAGGCTGACGTCGCTTCGGCGATCGAGACCGCGGGCGGCCCGAAGGTCGACAAGCGCCGCGTCGAGCTGGGCTCGCCGATCAAGACGCTGGGCGCCCACTCGGCGACCGTGCGTCTGCACCCCGAGGTTGCCGCCAAGGTCAACGTCGAGGTCGTCTCTGCCTGAGCCCTGCTCTGAGCAGCGCTGAAGCGAATGTGGGGGGGGGGCCCCCCCGGGGGGGGGGGCCCCCCCCGCCGGGGGGGGGGGGGGGGGGGGGGCGCGCGGGGGGGTTTGTGACGGGGGGGGGGGGGCGGGGTGTGGGGGTGGATGGGAGTGTGAGG
>NZ_JBHYTK010000008.1:6663-13690 GCF_042749255.1 Streptomyces sp. NPDC059524
TGTTGCGGCCCTTGTTAATCGGGGTGGACGTCTGGGCCTCCCCCTGGTTTTCACTTGCGTTTAACGTTTTGGGGGCCCGCACCCGGGGGGGGGCGCCCCCACATGCTTGCCGGGGTGTGGTCACGGCGACCGCGGACCGGTGGTTTCACGGCCGTGGGCGCGGCACGGTGTTTCACGTGAAACGGTGCGCTTCGGGCCGTACGGGACGGGTCAGCGGGTCGCGCCGGTGATGGCCCAGCGGCCGGAGCGGTAGCGCATCCAGAGGGTTGCCATGCGGACCGCCATCATCAGGGTCATCGCACCCCAGAGGGCGGTGAGGCCGCCGCCGAGGACCGGTACCAGCAGGGCGACGGGTGTGAAGACGGCCAGGGTGATCAGCATGGCCCAGGCCAGGTACGGGCCGTCGCCCGCCCCCATGAGGACACCGTCGAGCACGAAGACGATGCCGCAGATCGGCTGGGACAGGGCCACGACGACGAGGGCGGGCAGGGCGGCGTCCTGCACGACCGGGTCACTGGTGAACAGCGGCACGAAGAGTGGCCGGGTGAGGATGACCAGGACACCGAGGACCACGCCGGACGCGATGCCCCACTGGACCATGCGGCGGCACACGTCGCGGGCGCCCTGGGCGTCGTCCGCGCCGAGATAGCGCCCGATGATGGCCTGGCCCGCGATGGCGATGGCGTCGAGGGCGAAGGCCAGCAGGCTCCACAGCGACAGGATGATCTGGTGGGCGGCCACGTCGGCGTCGCCGAGCCGGGCCGCGACCGCTGTGGCGATCATCAGGATCGCGCGCAGCGAGAGCGTGCGGACCAGGAGCGGGGCGCCTGCCTGGGCGCAGGCGCGGATGCCGGCCGCGTCCGGGCGGAGCGAGGCGCCGTGGCGCCGGGCTCCCCGGACGACCACGACGAGGTAGATGACGGCCATGCCGATCTGGGCGATGACCGTGCCCCAGGCGGAGCCGGCGATGCCGAGGTCGGCGCCGTAGACCAGGCCCGCGTTGAGCGCGCCGTTGGCGATGAAGCCGGCGACGGCGACGTAGAGCGGGGTCTTGGTGTTCTGCAGGCCGCGCAGGACGCCGGTGGCGGCGAGGACGACGAGCATCGCGGGGATGCCGAGGGCGGAGATCCGCAGATAGGTGACCGCGTAGGGCGCGGCCGTGTCGGAGGCGCCGAAGAGGTCGATCAGGGCGGGTGCGGTGGGCAGGACGACCGCGATGACCGCGGCCCCCAGGATCAGCGCGAGCCAGATGCCGTCCATGCCCTGCTGGATCGCGGCGCGCAGATCGCCGGCGCCGACCCGGCGGGCGACCGCGGCGGTGGTCGCGTAGGCGAGGAAGACGAAGATGCTGACGGCGGTCGTCAGCAGGGCCGAGGCGACAGCGAGACCGGCGAGCTGGGACGTGCCGAGGTGGCCGACGATGGCGCTGTCGGCCATGAGGAAGAGCGGCTCCGCGACGAGGGCGCCGAAGGCCGGGACGGCCAGGGCGACGATCTCTCGGTCGTGCCGGCGCCGGGCGGCCTTGGGTGTCGCGGGAGCCTGTGTCATGGGCACCAATCTAATCTTCCACAGGTAAGAGATGCAATTGCTGAGAGACCCTTACTTGCGGAGCTCTTCCGCGTGTCGCGCGGCGGTATCCACAGAGATCTTGCGCCGACCGGGAAAGTTTTTCTTCTGCACAGCCGGTGGACGGCAAAGCAGCAGGTCAGACAGTGTGTGCAGAAAGGCCTGAGGGCTTGTTCACAGGGCTGTCCACCGTGTCGTGCACAGGTTTTCCCCAGTTGTCCACAGAGAGAGGCCCGTCATCCACACCGCCTGTGGATAACCAGATTGGCTGACGGTGCCCGCGCGCCTACCGTGGTGCGGCGCCCACCGTGTCCTGACACCTCGGAAACCTCGCGGATCCGACGCGTCAGAAGCGGAATCGGGCCCCTGATTTGTCAGTGTCGTGCCGTAGGAATGAGAGGCACGGCGAGGTCCGCTCGGCGGACGGGAGGAGGTGGCCCGGTGAGTATCTCCGAGCCATTGGACGACCCCTGGGCCGACAGCGGTCCGAGTGATCGTCTGCCCCCCACCCGCCGTCGGCGGGACGGCGGCCGAGGTCCGGGGGACCAGCACGAGCGAGGCCGGGAAGAAGGTGGCTGGGACGAGGGTCCCGCCACCTTCGAGCGCGTTCCGCCGCAGGATCTCGATGCCGAGCAGTCCGTGCTCGGCGGCATGCTCCTGTCGAAGGACGCGATCGCCGACGTCGTCGAGGTCCTCAAGGCGGCGGACTTCTACAAACCCGCCCATGAAACGATCTTTCAGGCGATTCTCGACGTCTACGCCAAGGGCGAGCCGGCCGACCCGATCACCATCGCCGCCGAACTCACCAAGCGTGGCGAGATCAACAAGGTGGGTGGCGCCTCCTATCTGCACACCCTCGTCCAGACGGTGCCGACGGCGGCGAACGCCGAGTACTACGCGGAGATCGTCCACGAGCGCGCGGTCCTGCGGCGCCTGGTCGAGGCGGGCACGCGCATCACGCAGATGGGATACGCGGCCGACGACGAGGTCGACGAGATCGTCAACAAGGCGCAGGCCGAGATCTACGCGGTCACCGAGCAGCGCACCAGCGAGGACTACCTCCCGCTCGGCGACATCATGGAGGGCGCCCTCGACGAGATCGAGGCGATCGGCTCGCGCAGCGGCGAGATGACCGGTGTGCCGACCGGCTTCACCGACTTCGACTCGCTGACCAACGGCCTGCACCCCGGCCAGATGATCGTCATCGCCGCCCGCCCCGCGATGGGCAAGTCGACGCTCGCCCTGGACTTCGCGCGCGCGGCGTCCATCAAGCACAACCTGCCGAGCGTCATCTTCTCCCTCGAAATGGGGCGCAACGAGATCGCGATGCGTCTGCTGTCGGCCGAGGCGCGGGTGGCCCTGCACCACATGCGCTCCGGCACGATGACCGACGAGGACTGGACGCGCCTCGCGCGCCGGATGCCCGAGGTCTCGGCGGCCCCGCTCTACATCGACGACTCGCCGAACCTGTCGATGATGGAGATCCGCGCGAAGTGCCGCCGCCTCAAGCAGCGCAACGACATCAAGCTCGTGATCATCGATTACCTGCAGCTGATGCAGGCCGGTGGCTCCAAGCGTTCCGAGAGCCGTCAGCAGGAAGTCTCGGACATGTCGCGAAACCTGAAGCTGCTCGCCAAGGAGCTCGAGGTCCCGGTCATCGCGCTCTCGCAGCTGAACCGTGGTCCCGAGCAGCGCACGGACAAGAAGCCGATGGTGTCCGACCTGCGTGAGTCCGGCTCGATCGAGCAGGACGCGGACATGGTCATCCTGCTGCACCGCGAGGACGCCTACGAGAAGGAGTCCCCGCGCGCGGGCGAGGCCGACATCATCGTCGGCAAGCACCGTAACGGCCCGACGGCCACGATCACCGTCGCCTTCCAGGGCCACTACTCCCGCTTCGTGGACATGGCGCAGACCTGATCGAGGACGGCCGCCCGGCGACGGAAGGCTTCAGCCGGGCTGGAAGAAGGCGAGCATCTTCCGTGCGGCGTCCGGCGCCGTCAGCATGTTCTGGAGGTCCGTGGACATCCGGGCGGCGGCGCCGGTCCGCTCGAACATCTCACGCTCGTACGTCCTGACCGCCGCGGCGAAGTCGCCCGGGTGCGCGGCCAGCGCGAGGCCGAGCTCGGCGCCGTCGAGCAGCGCCATGTTGGCGCCCTCTCCCACCGGCGGCATCAGATGCGCGGCGTCGCCGACCAGCGTGACGTCCGGTGCGGACGGCCAGGTCAGACCGACCGGGAGCGTGTAGAGGGACCGAGGGACGACCGTGTCGTCACAGGCCTCGATCAGCGCGGTGAACCGTGCGTCCCAGCCGGGGAGCAGATCGATCAGCCGCGCCCGGGCCCCGGCCGGATCGTCGAGCGGTATCCCGCTGGTGGCGAACCAGTCCTCGGCGGTGCCGTGGAAGGTGAGGCCGATGCGGACGCGGCCGTCGCCGTTGCGCTGCGCCGCCAGGGACTTTCCGTCGCCGAGCACCCAGTAGGTGCCGCGTCCGACCATCGCCGCGAGGTCGGGGTGCGTGCGGTCGACGTCGGGGATGCCGATCTCCACGACGTTCTGGCCGAGGTGCTCCGGCCGGGCGTCGGTGAGCAGCGGGCGGACCCGTGAGTGCGCGCCGTCCGCGCCGACCAGCAGGTCGTACGGCGCGCGGGCACCGTCCGCGAAGCGCAGCAGGCCGTCGCCGGCGGACGTGAACGCGTGTCCCCAGCGCACCGTGCCCTCGGGCAGGGAGTCCAGCAGCAGAGCGCGCAGATCGGCACGGTCCACCTCGGGCCGGTCGAGCGGGGCGTCGTCGGGGGTGTCCTCCTGGAGAAGCAGCGTGCCGTCCGGTTCGAGCAGACGCATGTCCTGACCCTCGCCACGGGCGATCGCGTGGAACTCGTCGATGAGTCCTGCCTCGAGCAGCGCCCTCTGCCCCGAGTGGATGTCGAGCATGCCGCCCTGCCCGCGCGCGTGGCGGGACGCCTCCCGCTCGTAGACGACGGCCTCGATGCCGTTCACATGCAGGACCCGGGCCAGGGCCAGGCCGCCCAGCCCGGCTCCGACGATCGCGATGCTCATGGTCGCCTCCTCTTCAGCGATGCAGCAGTGCAGCAGTGCAGTCGTGCAGCGATACGTCGACTCGACCGATACAGCGTATCGGTCAATACACTGTATCGGTCCATGCGTTGTATGGTGAGCGGCATGTTGGTGTGGGAGAGGCCGGAGCCGGCGGAACGACCGGTCCCGGCCCCGTTGAGCAGGGAACGGATCGTGCGCGCGGCGATCCGGTTGGCCGACGCGGACGGCCTGGACGCGGTGTCGTTGCGCAAGGTCGCCACCGTGCTCGACGTCCGGCCGATGCGGCTGTACGGCTACATCGACAGCAAGGACGAACTGCTCGACCTGATGGTCGACGCCGCGCACGCCGAGATCCGGCCGACCGGAGACGGCTGGCGGGAGGTTCTCCGGTCCCTCGCCGAATCCACCCGGCACACCGCGCACAGGCACGAATGGCTCGCCGATCTCCTGGGCGGCCGGCCCCAGCTCGGGCCGCACGCGCTGGCCACCGGGGAGTGCGTGGTCGCAGCCCTGGACGAGGTCGACGTGGACGCCGTCATGCCGCTGGTCGCCGCGGTCAACGCGTACGTGATCGGGGCGGTGCGCCGGGAGATCGCCGACCGGCGTGCCGAGCGGGCCACCGGGATGGACGAGAAGCGCTGGCAGGCCTCCCTCGGTCCCTACCTGGAACGGACCTTCGCCACCGGCCGATTCCCCGCCCTGGCCACGGTGGTGCACGATGCCGCCCACCTGGACGCCGACGCCACCTTCCACATCGGCCTCGACTGCCTGCTCGACGGCATCGCGGCCCGCCTCGCGAAGTGACACGCCGCCGACGGGTCGCACCGGCCGGACGGTAATCGGCTCGACGGGCGCGCGTGCACACGATGAACTGGGGCGATGACGACATCGCCGGTCTCCCCGGTACCCCAGGCATCCCCGGAAGAACTGCTGCCCTCCACGCGGCGCGCGCTGCTGCACCGCATCGCCGTGGCCCAGAGCGAGGGGCGCGCACCGTCGCTCGTCGCCGCGGTCGCCCGGGACGGCGCCCTGGTGTGGACGGGATCGCGGACCTCCGTGGACGGACACGGGCCCGACGAGAACGTGCAGTACAGGATCGGCTCGATCACCAAGACGTTCACCGCCGTCCTCGTGCTGCGACTGCGTGACGAGGGCCTTCTCGACCTGGCCGATCCGCTGGAGAAGCATCTGCCCGGCACCGGCGCGGGCGAGGTGACCATCGCCGAACTCCTGGCGCACACCGGTGGGTTGGCGGCCGAGACGCCGGGTGAGTGGTGGGAGCGGTCGTCGGCCGAGCTCCGGCCCACGCTGGGCGAGGTCCTCGGCGAGCAGCCGTTCCGGCACCCGGTGGGCCGGCGTCACCACTACTCCAATCCCGGCTACACGCTGCTGGGTTCACTGGTCGAGAAGCTGCGCGGGGCGCCCTGGGCCGAGGTGCTCCAGCGGGAGGTCCTCGACCCGCTCGGCCTCACCCGCACCAGCGCCGAGCCGCAGGCCCCGTACGCCGGGGGATGGGCCGTGCACCCTTACGCCGATGTGATGCTGCCCGAACCCAGCCAGGACCTGGGACTGATGGCGGCAGCAGGGCAGCTGTGGTCGACCACCCGCGACCTGGCCGTCTTCGCCGCGTTCCTCGTGGCCGGTGACGAGCGCGTGCTCGGGGCCGAATCGCTGCGCGAGATGCGGGCTCCGGCCGCTCCGACGCTGCCCGGCGACTGGGGCGCCTCGTACGGACTCGGGGTGCAGGTGGCGCACCGGGACGGGCGCACGCTCGTGGGGCACAGCGGGTCGCTGCCCGGGTTCGTGGCCGGGCTGTGGCTCTGCGAGGAGGAGGGACTCGTGGCCGTCACGCTGGCCAACTGCACCTCGGGCGTTCCCGCCGCGTCCGTCGCCGCGGAGCTCCTGGCGATCGTGGCCGACGCCGAGCCGAGGATCCCCGAGCCCTGGCGGCCCCTCCCCGAAGTGGACGCCTCTGTCCTGGAGCTGGCCGGACCCTGGTACTGGGGCACCCAGGTGGTGGCGCTCCGCCTCACCGACGGCGACGGAGTCACGCTGGGCCCCGTGGCCGGCGGCGGACGCAGCTCCCGCTTCCGGACGAACGGCGACGGCACCTGGACCGGGCTCGACGGCTACTACGCCGGAGAGGTCCTGCGGGCCGTACGGCGGCCGGACGGCGCGGTGAGCCATCTCGACCTCGGATCGTTCATGTTCACGCGCGAGCCGTACGCCACGGACGCGCCGGTGCCCGGCGGGGTGGACCCGGAGGGCTGGCGCGGCATCCCGCGGTGAACCCGATCAGGAGCGGGCGCCCGGGTGTCGGGGGAAAAGCGGGGCCGCCCAGCGGGTGCGTGTTAACCCCCAGCGAGGGCGTGAAAACGACTCGGGGGTTTAAACCGTAGGC
>NZ_JBHYTK010000008.1:13700-59016 GCF_042749255.1 Streptomyces sp. NPDC059524
CCCGCGGCGCGGGGGGGGCGGGGGGGTGGGCCCGGGGGGGGGGCGCCCCCCCCCCGCGCCACCCCCCTCCCCGCCCGCGCGCTTTGTCCCCCCCCCCCCCGCCCGCGCCTCAGAGCTGGAGCTTGAAGCCCACGTGCGAGGCCTTGAAGCCGAGGCGTTCGTAGAAGCGATGGGCGTCGGTGCGGGTCGCGTCGGAGGTCAGCTGGACCAACTGGCATTCCTGGCGCCGGGATTCCTCGACGGCCCAGGTGATGAGCCGTGTCCCCAGACCGCTGCCACGCTCGTCGCCGTGCACGCGCACGCCCTCGATGATCGAGCGCGTGGATCCCTTGCGGGAGAGGCCGGGGACGACCGTGAGCTGCAGGGTGCCGACGACGCGCTCGCCGCGCACGGCGACGACGACATGCTGGTTCGGGTCGTCGGTCAGTCGCGCGAGCGCGGTGAGGTACGGCGTGAGGTCGTCCGGCGACTCGCGCGTGGCTCCGAGCGGATCGTCCGCCAGCATCGCGACGATCTCCGGGACGTCCTTGGCCGCGGCCTGCCTGATCTCAAGATCTTCTTCCATGGCCGCAGCCTAAGCGGACGGGCGCGGGGCCTCAGCCCCTTTTACACGGGCGTGCGGAGTCCCTCGACGGCCCGGACGAGCGGGGCCAGCTCGGGGTTCTCGGCCGCGGCGTCGAGGGCTTCGCGCAGGGCGGTCTCGTTGGTGGGGCGGGCTTCGGCGAGGAGCTGGAGTCCCTGGTCGGAGACGTTGGTGTAGATGCCGCGCCGGTCGGTGGGGCACAGGTAGCGCATGAGCAGGCCGCGGTCCTCGAGGCGGGTGACGAGGCGGGTGGTGGCGCTCTGGCTCAGGACGACGGCGTCGGCGACCTGCTTCATCTGGAGGTGGCCGCCCTCTCCGTCGTGCTGACGGCTGAGGACGTCCAGCAGGGAGTACGCGCGCACGCTCAGGTCGTGGCGGGACTGCAGGGCGCGCTCGATGTGGGCCTCGATCCTCCCGTGGAGCAGGGAGAGGGCGCACCAGCCCTGGGCGAGGGCGGTGAGTGCGGGGTCTGTGGCGGTCATGTCGGGTGGATCCTCCGTTCCGGAGTGGCTGCGCACCAGGGTAGTCGATGGCGTGAAATTGCCAGCGTGTGCAAGTAACTGGGAGCGGTGATCGCGGTGAGCCCTCGCACCCTGTTCTGCGGCCCGCATCGGCTTTCCCGACCCCCGTCTCGCAGATCCGCCCCTGAGCGGCCACGGTCACGCGGTGCTCGGGGGCGGATTCTGGTCCGGTCGCGGTGGCTCAGCCGGCGGCCACCGTCAGCGGGGCGAAGCGACGGGTCCAGTCGCCGGGGAGGTCCGGCGCGGCGAAGTTCATCACCGCGTTCATGGCGATGCCTTCGAGGCCGCGCTCCTTCAGCCAGACGAGCAGTTCCTCGTGACGGACGTCGACGTCGGTGCGCAACGGCCGGTCGGTGCCCTCCGCGAGCGAGGCGACGAGGGCCTTCGCGGTCGCGGTGTCCCGGGCGATCAGCGGGCCGATGACATGGGTGTCCATGTTGGGCCAGGCGGCGGCGTAGCCGGTGATCCCCGTGCCGTCCTCGGCGACGCGCAGCTGGTCCGCGAAGGCCGGAAGCCTGGTGATGACGTGGGTGCGGTCGGAGCCGAAGACCTCTGCGTCCAGGCGCAGGATCGCCGGAAGGTCCTCGGCGGTGGCTGGACGGGTTCGGACCGGCGAGTCCGTGCCGTCCGGGGTGAACCGGCCGCGCACCATCTCGGCCCGCCCGGTGACCTTGAAGCCGAGCTCCTCGTAGAGCGGCCGCCCGTACGGCGTCGCGTGCAGGGTCAGCGGAGTGGTGCCCGCGGCCTCGACGATGTGCCGCATCAGACGCCGGCCGATCCCCTTGCGGGCGTGGCGCTCGGCGACGAGGACCATGCCGATGGCGCGGAGCTCGGGCCGCTCCCGGGAGCCGTAGTCCGTCACCACGCAGGCGGTGACGAGTCCGCCGTCGGGGTCGTCGATGCCGTAGCCGGTTCCGGCGGCGAGCAGCAGACCCCATTTGTGCTCCTCGCGTGGCCAGCCCCGGTCCTCGGAGAGGTCGGCGCAGGCCTGGAGATCACGCGGGGTGAGGCGGCGGATGGGCAGGTCGGAGAGCGAAGGTGTCGACACGCAGGTCAGGCTGTCGGATGCGGCACCCTGTCGTCCACCGCTTTGCGGGCGTCGACACGGTGCTTTCGGCCACGTCGGGTCAGACCCCAGGGCTTGAGCACCGAGACGGCCGTCATGAAGACGTACGAGGTCAGCGAGACGACGGGCCCGGCGAGGAGATCGGTCGGGCGGGACAGCTGCCCGCCCGCCGCGAGGGTGGTCACGGCGTCGTTCACACCCGGCCGCAGGGCGAAGACCGATGCGGCGGTCGTGGCGAGGGTGAGCCAGAACTTGACGTAGACCCACCGGTGCCGGGCCAGGCCCCAGGGGGTGCCGAGCGAGAGCACGAGGCCGCTCAGCAGGGTCAGCAGGGCGAGCGGGATCACCAGCCAGTCCGCGAAGAGCTTCATGGCGCGGGCGGAGGCCTCCACGGCCGGGCCGGCCCCGGTGGTCGTCGCGGTGACGGCCAGCGCGAGCAGCCCGAGCGTGACGCCCAGCCAGCAGGCGGAGGCGGCGACGTGGACAACGAGGAGTGCCCGTCGAGGGCGGCGCTGAAGTTTCACGTGAAACACGGTGCCGCGCACGGGCGCCGAGCACGTCTGACGGCGGGAGTATTTCCGTGTACTGGCTCCGGCGTACGCGGGCGGTCCGCCGGCCCGCTTCGTGGGGATCAGCCCAGATCGGGGGCGTGCATCGCGCGTACGCCCTCGATGTTGCCGTCCAGGTAGTGGCGCAGGGAGAGCGGGACGAGATGGACCGAGGCGATCCCGACGCGGGTGAACGGCACCCGGACGATCTCGTACTCGCCGCACGGCTCGTCGATCTCGGGGCCGTGCCGCTGGGTGAGGTCCATCGACTCCAGCCGGCAGACGAAGAAGTGCTGGACCTTCACTCCGGTCGCGCCGCCGTCGTCACCGATGTGCTCGACGGTGTCGACGAAGCAGGGCACCACGTCGGTGATCTTGGCGCCCAGTTCCTCGTGCACCTCGCGGTGCAGGGCGTCCACGACGGTGGTGTCCTCGGCCTCGACGCCGCCGCCGGGGGTCAGCCAGTACGGGTCGACGCCGGGCTTGGTCCGCTTGATCAGGATGAGGCGGTCGCCGTCGAGCAGGATGGCGCGTGCGGTGCGCTTGACCACGGGTCGTACGGTCATGGGAGAAATGTGGCCCCGACGGTTCCACGTGAAACATCCCGCACCGTCCTTGTCCCCTTCGGTCTTCCTCACGTCCAGTCGACGGCGGCGCGGAGCAGCCACTCGTGCGCCCGCGCGATGTGCGGCAGGGCGAGTGTGCCGGTGCGGACGACGAGGAAGTACGTGCGCAGGGGCGGCACGGGCGGGTCGAGCAGCGCGACGAGCTCCCCGCTCTCCAGGGCGGGCGCGGCCAGATAGCGGGGCACGACGGCGAGGCCGGCGCCCGAGGCGACGCAGGCCAGCACCGCGCGTAGATCAGGAACGACGACCGTCCCGGACACGGCGGGGCGTGTGTCGAAGACCGCGGTCCAGTAGCGGGAGACGAGCGGGAGCGACTCGTGCACCTCGACGACCGGGAACTTCTCCAGGGAGGGCGCGGCGTCCCGGTGCAGCTTTCCCGGGCCGATCCGGGCCGCCCACCGCGGTGCCGCGACCAGGACGTGCTCCTCGTCGCAGAGCGGGGTCGCGGTGAGCAGGGCGCCGCGCGGCCGGGCGGTGGTGATGGCCAGATCATGATGTCCGGCGCCGAGGCCTTCGAGGGACTCCTCGGCCGTGCCGAAGGTGGCCCGCAGGGCGATGCCGTGGCCGTCGTCGCGGGTCAGTGCGGTGAGGGCGGGCAGGGCGCGCTCGGCGGTGAACTCCGGCGGCCCGGCGAGGTGCAGGGTCCGTACGGAGGACTCCTCGTCGAGTCCGGCCTCGGTGATCTCCACGAGGGCGTCGAGATGCGGGGCCGCCTTGTGGGCCAGTTCGTCGCCGATGGTCGTGGGTGTGACGCCGCGCGCCTGCCGGAGGAACAGCGGGCGCCCCAGCTGGCGCTCCAGGGTGCGGATCTGGGAGGTCACGGCGGGCTGCGAGAGCCCGAGCAGCGCGGCGGCCCGGGTGAAGGACCCGGCTCGATGGACGGTCACGAAGGTGCGCAGCAGGGCGAGATCCATGGGTGACGACGTCCCTCCCCTCCGGGGTCCCCGGTCGCGCCCCACTATAAATATGTCGATAGGTCTCTGTCGCTACCGTGATTGGACACTGACACAGAGTCAACTAGCCTTGTTGGTGCGGTTCTTCGCGCGCAGAACCGGGACGGTCCGAGCCACGAGGGGGGAGGCTCGGACCGTCCGTCATGTGCGGCGGGTGCTCGGTGCTAGGCGTCGAGCCGGGCGCGTACGGCGTCCAGGAGACCGTCGCTCGCCGCTTCGACGAGCTTGAGGCAGTGCTCGAAACCGGCCGCGTCGCCGTAGTACGGGTCGGGGACGTCGAGGTCGTCCGGATCGGCGGACGGGTCGAAGGAGCGCAGGAGCCGCACCTTCTCCGCGTCCTGAGGTGTCGGGGCCAGCCGGCGCAGCGTGCGCAGGTGCCCCGCGTCGAGGGCGACGATCAGATCGAGCCGGTCGAACCAGTCGCGCCGGAACTGACGGGCGGTGTGCCCCGAGTCGTGGCCGGCCTCCCGGAGGACGTGGGCGGTGCGCGGATCGGCGCCGTCGCCCTCGTGCCAGCCGTCCGTGCCCGCGCTGTCCACCTCGACGAGACCGGTGAGCCCGGCCTCCCGGACGCGGGAGCGGAACACGTGCTCGGCCATGGGGGACCGGCAGATGTTGCCCGTGCAGACGAAGCACACGCGGAAGGTCATGGCGGGCGTCAGTCCTTGTCGTCGGGCAGCACGACGTTCAGCGCCCACGAGACGATCGAGATGATCAGGCCGCCGAGGACCGCGGTCCAGAAGCCGTCGACGTGGAAGCTGAGGTCCAGCTTGTCGGCGAGCCAGGAGGTCAGCATCAGCATCAGGGCGTTCACGATCAGCGTGATCAGGCCCAGGGTGAGGATGAAGAGCGGGAAGGTGAGCACCTTCACGACGGGCTTCACGAGGAAGTTGACCAGACCGAAGATCAGGGCCACCAGGAGCAGGGTGCCGACCTTCTTGCCGGTGCTGTCCCCGGTGAGCGTGATCTTGTCGAGCAGCCAGACGGCGACGGCGAGGGCCCCCGCGTTGGCGAGCGTCTTGACTACGAAATTCTTCATGTGTCTGATCGTGGCAGACAAGCGCGTTGACGAGGGTGGACAGGGGCGGACGAGCAGCGATGAAGGCATTCCGGCTGGACGAACTGGAGGCGGAGCGGGCCGCCAACGACGGTGCGTATCTGCAGTTTCTGCGCGAGCGGAACATGTCGGTCGGGCTCTACGCGCTGAACGCGGGGGAGCACGACCCGCAGCAGCCGCACCAGCAGGACGAGGTCTACCTCGTGGTCAGCGGGCGCGCCTCGATCACCGTCGGCATGGAGACCACCCAGGTCGGGCGCGGCAGCGTCGTGTACGTCCCGGCCGGCGTGGCCCACAAGTTCCACCACATCAGCGAGGACCTGCGGGTGATGGTCGTCTTCTCGCCGCCGGAGGGCTGAGCTCCCCCACCGTGCGGCCGATGCCGGACCCCAGGGTTCCCTCAGGGTCGGGTCAGGGGAGGACAAGGGGTCCGAGGGCCCCGGACGGCGCTTCGGCATGTCAGCATCGAGTACAGGACGTCGGAGGAGTCCCCGGTCGGGGGCCGCGAACGAAGGAGCGAGGGCAGTGCGAGAGATATTCGCGAGCATGCCGTGGTGGGTGAAGTGGGTCGCGGTGCCGTTCATCGCCCTGGTCGTGTTCGGCGGGCTGATCTTCAGCATCGTCAACTTCGTTGTCTGGCTGCTGTTCAAGGTGCTGGTGTTCGCCGCCCTGGTCGGTGGGCTCGTCTACGTCGTACGGAAGTTCATGGCGGGGTCCTCGTCGCGCAGCGACTGGTGACGGGCGCGCAGGACACACCCGAGGGCCCCGGTCGTCGCGTCCCGCGAAGGTTCGCACGACCGGGGGAAGTTTCCGTTCCGGGTCTACGCCCCGCGGTGGCCAAGGTTTAAAGTCCGGATTCCGACGGCTTCACCCCCGTGAGCCCTGGGTATCGGGGGCCTCACGCATCGGGAGCGAACCTTGGCCACGGCTGCTGACTCCGCACCCCCAGCCCCGCAGACACTCATCGGCTCCGTGCAGCGGGCCATGCGGCTGCTCGAAGCGGTCGCGGCACACGAGGACGGGGCCCCGGCCAAGCAGCTCGCCCGGGAGGCCGGTGTCGCCCTCCCCACCGCCTACCACCTGCTGCGCACGCTCACCCACGAGGGATATCTCCGCAAGGAGCAGGGCCTCTTCGTCTTCGGTGAGGCGGCCGAGCGCCTCAGCAGCGCGGCGGCCCAGCAGAATCGTCGCAGCATGATCACCGACGCGCTGCGGCACTGGCGGGACACCATCGGCGTCCCCGTCTACTTCGCGATCTACCGCGACGGCGAGATCGAGCTCGTCGATGTCGCCGACACTCCGGCCAACCCGGCCGTCGAGGAATGGGCCGACTTCCGCGAGACGGGCCACGCGCACGCGATCGGGCAGTGCCTGCTCTCCCAGCTCGACGACCGCGCCCGCCGCGACCACCTCGACCGCTATCCCGCGCGGTCCATCACGCCCTACTCCGTTCGTGACGATCAGTCACTGCTGCGCAAGCTGGACGGGGCCGGACGGATGGAACCGCTCGTCGAAAGACAGGAGTACGCGCTCGGCACCGCATGTGCCGCGTTTCCCATCACGATCGGCTCGACGGCGGCCACTCTGGCGGTCTCCCTCCCAGCTCACCAGGCGGAAAGGCTCCTGCCGGTGGCACGCCGGCTGCAGCACGAGATCGGGCGACTCGTAGCGACACTCGCCTTCTCTATCAGCATCTGAAAACTCACTCCTTGTGATCCCCTGTGTACGTTGAGCAAGATGCGACAGTGTCAGGAAGCTCATTCCTGGCCAATCGACGGCAAGTTGACGGGGTAGGCGATGCGCGAGTCGGTACAAGCAGTTCAGGCAGAGGTCATGATGAGCTTCCTCGTCTCCGAGGAGCTCTCGTTCCGTATCCCGGTGGAGCTCAAGTACGAGCCCACGGATCCGTACGCGGTGCGGCTCACCTTCCACCTTCCCGGAGACGCTCCGGTGACCTGGGCGTTCGGCCGCGAGCTGCTCGTCGACGGGGTCAACGGGGCGACTGGCGACGGCGATGTCCGGGTCTCCCCCGTGGAGCCGGCGGGCGGCCGTGACACCGACGAGCTGCCCGGCGAGGTCCACATCAGGCTGCAGGTCGGCAGCGACCAGGCCCTGTTCCGGGCCGGGGTCGCGCCGATCATCGCGTTCCTGGACCGCACGGACAAGCTGGTCCCGCTCGGCCAGGAGCAGGCGATGGCCGATTTCGAGGCCGATCTCGACCAGGCCCTCGACCGGATCCTGGCCGAGGAGCAGAGCGCGGGCTGACCTCCCGGCAGCCCACGCCACGGCAGACGTAACGCTTCAGCAGCGCGGTGCGCCCGAGCAGTTCCGCGCGACGGTTCAGCGCTTGCGTCGCCGGCCCCGGCCGGACCTCCCCGCAGGGGCCTGCGTGGGTCCGTGGGACCCGGGGCGGTCGGCGGACACCACCAGAGCGGCCAGCAGGGTCGTCACCGGCACGGAGGCGACCAGGCCGATCGAGCCGACCAGCGTGCGCACGATCTCCTCGGCGACCAGTTCGCTGTTGGCGACGTCGGACACGCTGCTCTGCGCGATCGAGAAGAGCAGCAGGAGCGGCAGCGCCGCGCCCGCGTACGCGAGCACCAGGGTGTTCACGACCGACGCGATGTGGTCGCGGCCGATCCGGATGGCCGCCCGGTACAGACCGCGCCAGCCCATCGACGGGTTCGCCTCGTGCAGCTCCCAGACCGCCGAGGTCTGGGTGACCGTCACGTCGTCCAGGACACCGAGCGAGCCGATGATGACGCCGGCGAGCAGCAGACCGCTCATGTCGATGTCCGGGTACAGGCCGTGGATCAGACCGGTGCTGTCGTCGGTGTTGCCGGTCAGCGCGGCCCAGCCGATGAACAGCGAGCCGAGCAGACCGATCAGCAGCAGCGAGGCGAGGGTGCCGAGCACCGCGACGGAGGTGCGGGCCGACAGGCCGTGGCACATGTAGAGCGCGATGAGCATGATCGCGCTGGCCCCGACCACCGCCACCACCAGCGGGTTCGAGCCCTGGAGGATCGCGGGGAGGATGAAGAAGGTCAGCACCATGAAGCTGATCGCGAGCGCGACGAGCGCCATGACCCCGCGCATGCGGCCCACCACGACCACCGCCAGGGCGAAGATCCCGGCGAGCAGTGTCATGGGGATCTTCCGGTTCACGTCGGTGACCGCGTACTGGAGGTTCTTCGGGGCGTCGGGCGCGTAGGCGACGATCACCTGCTGGCCCTCGTGCAGCTGGCGGGGCGAGTCCGGCTGCACGACCTCGACGAAGGTACGGCCCTTGTCCTTGCCGGTGTCCACGCGCACCGTCGCGTTCTCGCACTCGCCCGCGGCGGCCCCCGGCTTCCCACCGGTCGGACCCGCGCCCGCGCCCGTGCCTGTGCCCGGGTCTCCGGTCGTCGCCCCGCCCGAGGCGTGCACGGATTTGCAGTCGACCTTCTCGATGCGGGCCACCGTCGCCTGCTGCGTCTGCCGGTCGAAGCCCACGCCGGTGCGGTCGTGGGCCGGTGCGCCGCCCGGCCACAGCACCGCCAGACCCACCACGACCGCCACGGAGAACGGGATCAGGACAGCCGCGATGACCTTCCGCAGATGCCGGGAGACGGGGGCCGCCGGGCCGTGGCTGTGGGAGTGGCCGTGCGGCGTCGGGGACGAGGGAGGCGCGGGCTCATGCGTCGTGGTCACCGCCCGATCATCGCAAGAACGGGAGGGGCCCTCTGTTCAACGTGTCCGTCATGACGCTAGCGTGGGGGCACCTTTGCAAACGCGGGAGCTCGGAGCACCGGGCTGAGAGGGCGCTGACCTTCGTCCCAGCGCGTGTTTCACGTGAAACGTGGAACGCCGTGGAACGAGAGCCGCTGCGTCGACCGCCGAACCTGTTACCGGGTAATGCCGGCGTAGGGAGTAGGTCTCATGACCACAACGGACGCACGCACGCCTGCCTCCAACGGCTCTGAGCCGGAGGCCGGGAAGTCCATCGGCTGGCACAAGGGGTACATCGAGGGCTCTCGCCCCGACCTCAAGGTGCCGGTCCGCCAGGTGCACCTCACCAACGGGCAGGACGTCACGCTCTACGACACCTCCGGCCCGTACACCGATCCGACCGTCGACACCGATGTCCGCAGGGGCCTCGCGCCGCTGCGGGAGAACTGGATCATCGGCCGCGGCGACACCGAGGAGTACGCGGGACGCCCCGTCCGCCCCGAGGACGACGGCATCAAGCACACCTCCCCGCGCGGTGGGCTGAAGAACCTCGACGCCGTCTTCCCGGGCCGCCCGCGCCAGCCGCGCCGGGGCCGGTCCGGCCAGGCCGTGACCCAGCTCGCGTACGCCCGCCGGGGCGAGATCACCCCGGAGATGGAGTACGTGGCGATCCGGGAGAACGTCGCGCCCGAGGTCGTCCGCGACGAGATCGCGGCCGGCCGGGCGGTCCTGCCGGCGAACGTGAACCACCCGGAGATCGAGCCGATGATCATCGGCAAGCGGTTCCTGGTGAAGGTCAACGCCAACATCGGCAACTCGGCCGTGACCAGCTCCATCGAGGAGGAGGTGGAGAAGATGACCTGGGCGACCAAGTGGGGCGCCGACACGGTCATGGACCTCTCCACCGGCCGCAACATCCACACCACCCGCGAGTGGGTGCTGCGCAACTCCCCCGTCCCGATCGGCACCGTGCCGCTCTACCAGGCCCTCGAGAAGGTCGACGGCAAGGCCGAGGAGCTGACCTGGGAGATCTACAAGGACACGGTCATCGAGCAGGCCGAGCAGGGCGTGGACTACATGACGGTCCACGCCGGCGTCCGCCTCCCGTACGTGCCGCTGACCGCCAACCGCAAGACCGGCATCGTCTCGCGCGGCGGCTCGATCATGGCCGCCTGGTGCCTCGCGCACCACAAGGAGAGCTTCCTCTACGAGAACTTCGAGGAGCTCTGCGAGATCCTCGCGGCGTACGACGTGACGTACTCGCTCGGCGACGGCCTGCGCCCCGGCTCCATCGCGGACGCCAACGACGAGGCCCAGTTCGCGGAGCTGCGCACGCTCGGCGAGCTGAACTCCATCGCCAAGCGGCACAACGTGCAGACCATGATCGAGGGCCCGGGCCACGTCCCGATGCACAAGATCAAGGAGAACATCGACCTTCAGCAGGAGATCTGCGAGGAGGCGCCGTTCTACACGCTCGGCCCGCTGACCACCGACGTCGCCCCGGCGTACGACCACATCACGTCCGGCATCGGCGCCGCGATGATCGCCTGGTGGGGCACCGCGATGCTCTGTTACGTCACGCCCAAGGAGCACCTGGGCCTGCCGAACAAGGACGACGTGAAGACCGGCGTCATCACCTACAAGATCGCGGCGCACGCGGCCGACCTCGCCAAGGGGCACCCGGGCGCGCAGGAGTGGGACGACGCGCTGTCGGACGCCCGCTTCGAGTTCCGCTGGGAGGACCAGTTCAACCTGGCCCTCGACCCGGACACGGCACGGGAGTTCCACGACGAGACCCTCCCGGCCGAGCCCGCGAAGACCGCGCACTTCTGCTCGATGTGCGGTCCGAAGTTCTGCTCGATGAAGATCTCGCAGGACATCCGCCGCGAGCACGGTTCGACCAAGTCCGAGGTCGAGGCGGGCATGGAGCAGAAGTCGAAGGAGTTCGCGGCGAGCGGCAACCGCGTGTACCTGCCGCTGCCCCTTGACCCCACCCCGGGTCGCACCCCGCCCCCGCCCCCGCGCCCCCCGCCCGGGGGCACTCAGGGCGTCGCGGGCGGGCCCGCGCCGCCGAACGGGTTGTCGATCACATAGCGCCAGAAGCCGTCCGGGCCGCGCCGCGCCACATCCGTCGCGGTCCCCTCGACGCGCACGCCGTCCCCGTGCGCGGCGACCCCCTCGATGACGAAGTCGACGATCAGCAGGGCCAGATCGCCGACGACGTACGTGTGCCGGGGAGCGACCCGGATCGGAACCCGCAGCCGCAGGAACGCGTCGTTGGCGCGGAACCGGTCCGGCCCGGTGACCAGGCGTCCGTGTTCCGGAACGAAGCCGGCGCCGGGCTCGTAGAGCCGGTCCACGGCCGCCGGATCGAAGGTGTTGAAGGCCCGCTCGAAGACGAACGGGTGCTCGGCGGCGCTGCGGGCCAGGGGCAGACTGGTGGGATGCGTCATGCGGCCAGCGAACAGCCCCTCGGCATACGTCACCAAACGGAAACCCACGTGTGGGACGCGGAGTTGGTCCCCGGTCCGGCGGGCCGCACCCGCCGTCCCGAGGCGGACTGCCCGGTGGAGGTGGCCCTCGCGGCGGTCTCCGGCCGCTGGACCACGCTCCTGCTGCGCGAGCTGATGGGCGGCCCCCGCGGCTTCACGGAACTGCGCGCCCTGCTCCCCGAGCTGTCCCCGAAGGTGCTCAGCGAGCGGCTCCACGCGCTCCGGGCACGGGGGCTGGTCACGGTCGAACGGCACCGCGGCTTCCCGGTGCGGACGCGGTACGAGCTGACCGAGGCGGGGCGGGCCCTGCGCGCGCTGCTGGTCGAGCTGTACGCGACGGGCGAGCACCTGCTGAGCCTGACCGGATCGGACCGCGTGGACGGCGACCCCGCGCCCGGGAACACGACGGCATGACCGCATGACGGAGGGCCCGGGGGCCTTCGGGCCGACCCGGGCCGGGATCACGGCCCCGCGCGCCGCCGGGCGTCAGTCCGGCCGGTGCTCGGGGCCGCCGAAGTCCGGGCTCGTGAAGTCCGGGCTGGAGAAGCCGGCGCGCTGGCCCGTGGCCGTGCCACCGCCGCTCTCCGGACTCGTGAACCCCGGCCGGTTGTAGCCGAGCTGCGGCATGCGGCCGGCGGGGCCGCCGTGGCCCCCGCCGAGCGGTGCGCCGCCCGCCTGCGGGTCCGTCTGGGCCTCCCGCAGGAACGGCACGATGCCGCGCTCGAGCAGAGCCTCTCCCCAGGCCTCCCTGGCCCGTGCCAGGGCCTCGTCGGCCTCGTCCGGCGCACCGGCCCGCACCGACGTCGAACCGTTGCGCAGCGCCGCGAGGAGCAGGCAGACGGCCGCGACGAGGATCCCCGCCGCGGTGCAGGCCGCGAAGATCCAGCCCGCCATCAGCATCGTGTCGGCGAAGTCCGGTGCCGGGTCGAGCATCTTCAGGATGTAGCCGACCAGCAGGAAGATCGCGGCGGCCGTACCGGCGAGGACCGGGGCGAGGACGACGGCGACCGCGGCGACGCCCGGTCCCGCCGTCTCCGCGACGAGCCCGATCGGACCGGTGCCTGCCGTCGCGGCGGGGCTGTCTCCCTCCCCTTCGGGCCGGACGGGCCGCGGGGCGGTGCGGACGTCCTCGCGGACCTTGAGGAAGTGCTGGTACTCGGTGGCGGCCGCGGTGTTGATGAGTGCGGCGGCGCCCAGCGCCATGGTGCGCAGCTGTTCGGGGTTGAGCCGCCTGCCCACGGCGGCGAGATCAGGGCGGTCGGTCGCGGTACGCAGCGCCTCATCGAGGATCCGCTCGAACTCGGGGCGGTCCTCGTTCAGCAATTGCGGAGCGCTGTTCATGTGCATCCCCCGATGCTCCGTAGGGCTTGGTGGCCCGCATGGTTACGAGCCGTAGGGCAGAAACGGAGGGGAGCCTGCTACGGATAAGCCGATGGTAGAGCGGTCACGGCACGCGGTGACAGGGGGTTTCCGGAAATTGGCCCGGTGGCCAGCCGGATCCTCCGCTTACGCGCCTGCCCGGTCAACCCTCATTCATCCATGGGGAGTTGCTGGACCAGCAGCTTTCCGGCCATGGTCACGCCGCCGTCCATGGCGATCGCCAGACCGCCGGCGTACACGTGCGGTCCCTCGACGGCCGGCCTGCTGTCCTCGCCGTCGGCGTCCTCGCCGCCGACCTCGCCCAGCAGGTACGGGATCGGGCTGTGGCCGTGGACGACGCGCGAGCCGCCGTACGCGCCGAGCAGCTCGCGGACCGCGCCGGGCCCGGACTCCTCGTCGCGGAACGCGAAGCGCTTGGTGAACTTGCGGAACAGGTCCCAGCACTCGTCCGCGTCGTTGCGCGTGAGGGTCTCGCGGACCGTGTCGTTGACCGCCTCGATCGAGTCGCCGTAGTCGAGGTAGGCGGTGGTGTCGGAGTGCATGAGGAGGTGGTCGTCCTCGATCTCGATCGCGTCGAGCCGGGACATCCACTGCAGGTGCACGTCCTGCAGGCGGTCCATGTCGGACTTCTGCCCGCCGTTCAGCAACCAGGCCGCCTGGAAGGTGGCGGTGCCCGCGCCGGAGTTGACGGGGGTGTCGCCGAACCGCTTGGCGCCGAGCAGCAGCAGCTCGTGGTTGCCCATCAGCGCCTTGCAGTAGCCGCCCGCCGCGGCGGCCTCGGCGGAGAGGCGCATGACCAGGTCGATGACGCCGATGCCGTCGGGGCCGCGGTCGGTGAAGTCGCCGAGGAACCACAGGCGCGCGTTGCCCGCGGCCCAGTTGCCTTCCTCGTCGAGCAGACCCTTGTCCCGCAGCGCCGCGATCAGCTCGTCGAGGTAGCCGTGCACGTCGCCGACGACGTACAGCGGGCCGAGGCCGTCGGCCGCGGGGGCCGTCGGCACGGGCTGCGGGAGCTCGACCTGGACGGTGTCCCCGCGGTTGATGACCGGGAGGTTCCGCTCGGTCGGGGTGTAGCCGTCCGGGTAGGCCGCGGTGTCCTCGTCGGGAGCCGCGCCCGGGCCGGGAACAGGGCCGGGGACGGGGTCGGCGGGCACCATGCTCGTCGGTACGTCGTGGACGTACGCGGGAACACGGAAGTCACGCAGCGTCTCCGTGCGCGCTGCGGATCCCTGACCGGCCCCCTGAGTCATCGACCCCTCCACCCTTGCGCCGCCTGTGCACCGGATCGGACTGCCTGGTCGCAGCGGCCCGCGGTGTCGTCCGCCCATCATAGGAACGCCGCTCGGGCTGTGTGATGCACCAGGGGTGGTGAATCCGTGACGGACGGCTGTTCCCCGTGCTTTTCTCCCGAATTGGTGTGGACTTTTCCTCTCGGTCACGGGCGCGCGGAGGCGGCGGGCGGCGGTCAGCCCTTGCCCGGGGAGCGGGGCGGACTGACGGTGGTGCGGTGCGGGCGGCGCTGCGAGGAGGCGCGCACGATCAGTTCGGTCGGTATCACCTGCTCGACCGGCTGGTCGGACTCGACGCCCTCGATGGCGTCGATCAGGAGCTGGACGACGGCCGTGCCGATGCGCCGGGGCTTCAGCGAGAGCGTCGTGATGGGCGGCTCGGTGTTGGCGTACATCGTGGACTCGCTGCAGCAGACGAGCAGCAGGTCGTCCGGGACGCGCAGGCCGTAGCGGCGGGCCGCGGCGAGCAGGTCCGTGCCGTTGGGGTCGAAGAGGCCGTAGACGGCGTCCGGGCGGTCGGGCCGGGCGAGCAGCCGGTCGGCGGCGACGGCGCCCGCGCACGGGTCGTGCGCGGGGTAGGACTCGTAGACCGGCTCCTGGCCGACTCGCTCGCACCAGCGCAGGTAGGCGGAGGTGGACAGATGGGTGTAGGTGTCCGTGGTGGTGCCGGTGAGCAGGCCGATGCGGCGGGCGCCGGCCTCGGCGAGGTGGTCGAGGATGCCGAGGACGGCGGCCTCGTGGTCGTTGTCGACCCAGGCGGTCACGGGCAGGGTGCCCGCGGGACGTCCGTCGGAGACGACCGGCAGGCCCTGGCGGACCAGCTCGGTGACGACCGGGTCGTGGTCGGAGGGGTCGATGACGACGGTGCCGTCGAGCGCGACGTTCGACCACACGTCGTGACGTGAGGTGGCGGGCAGGATGACGAGGGCGTAGCCGCGGGCGAGCGCGGCCGAGGTCGCGGCTCTCGCCATCTCCGCGAAGTACGCGAACTCCGTGAAGGTGAAAGGTTCATCCCCGTACGTCGTCACGGTCAGACCGATGAGGCCCGACTTGCCGGTACGGAGCGTGCGGGCGGCCGCGGAAGGGCGATAGCCCAGCCGGTCGGCGACCTCGCGGACATGGCGTCGGGTGGCGTCGGGGAGCCGGCCCTTGCCGTTGAGCGCATCGGAGACAGTCGTGATGGAGACCCCGGCGGCGGCGGCAACGTCTCTGATGCCCGCCCGTCCCTGCCGGGTGCCCCTGCGGGTGGTCTCCGCCCGGCTCACCTGGTGCTTCCCTGCTGCTGTCATGGCGAGCCGATAGTAGGGCTCATGCGGCTGCATGGCGGGGGCGCATATGCCGGGGTTGACAGGCACGTTTCTGCAAGGTGATACATCGTCAATGACCATGGAATGAAAGGCAGTTACTGGTCCTGACTGTAATACCTCACTTGTCGGTGCGCGTGGGCCTGCCAAGTCGGCGATGTTGCGAACAGGTCTCAACTCACCTTCACGGGTGATGCGCGCCACGGCGCAAGCCACCGGCGCGCGCCAGGGCGCTGAGCGCTCCCCCCTGAGACGCACGCCTCGGGAGTGCCGAGGGTGCGCCCGTCGGCGCTCCTCGTGTGCCGCCCGGACCCCGCGCGGGCACCTCCTGGCTCCGCCCCATTGGGGCACGCGCCGAATCCTCTTAAGGTGTGCAGTATTGGAACGGTGGCCTTAGGAGGACTGCGGTGAGCGAGACGAACCCCAAGCTGCGTGCCGAGCTGGCGGGTATTCCCACCTACAAGCCGGGCAAGCCCGCGGCTGCCGGGGGCCCGGTGGCGTACAAGCTCTCCTCCAACGAGAACCCGTATCCGCCGCTCCCCGGCGTCATGGAGCAGGCGGTGGCCGCGGCCGGGACCTTCAACCGGTACCCGGACATGGCCTGCACGGGCCTGATGAACGAGCTGTCGGACCGCTTCGGCGTCCCGGTGACCCACCTGGCCACCGGCACCGGCTCGGTCGGCGTCGCGCAGCAGCTGCTCCAGGCGACCAGCGGCCCCGGTGACGAGGTGATCTACGCCTGGCGCTCCTTCGAGGCGTACCCGATCATCACGCAGATCAGCGGCGCGACCTCGGTCAAGGTGCCGCTCACCGACGGCGAGGTGCACGACCTGGACGCGATGGCCGACGCCATCACGGACCGCACGCGTCTCATCTTCGTCTGCAACCCCAACAACCCCACGGGCACCGTGGTGCGCCGGGCCGAGCTGGAGCGCTTCCTGGACCGGGTGCCCTCCGACGTGCTCGTCGTGCTCGACGAGGCGTACCGCGAGTTCATCCGGGACGCCGAGGTGCCGGACGGCGTGGAGATCTACCGGGACCGGCCCAACGTGGCGGTGCTGCGCACCTTCTCCAAGGCCTATGGTCTGGCCGGGCTGCGGGTCGGCTTCGCCATCGCCCATGAGCCGGTGGCCGCCGCGCTGCGCAAGACGGCGGTGCCCTTCGGCGTCAGCCAGCTCGCGCAGGACGCGGCCGTGGCCTCGCTGCGCGCGGAGGACGAGCTGCTCGGCCGGGTCGGCACGCTGGTGTCCGAGCGCACCCGCGTCGTGAACGCGCTGCGCGAGCAGGGCTGGACGGTTCCCGAGACGCAGGCGAACTTCGTGTGGCTGCGCCTGGGGGACCGGACGATGGACTTCGCGGCGGCCTGCGAGGCGGCCGGTGTCGTCGTGCGTCCCTTCGCCGGTGAGGGGATGCGGGCCACGATCGGCGAGACCGAGGCCAACGACATCTTCCTGCACGCGGCGCAGCAGTTCCGCAAGGAGCTCTGACCGCTCGGCGGATCAGGCCAGTTCGACGCGGATCGGGTCGCCGCCGCGCACCGTCGCGAGCACCCGCGGGTCCCCGTCGAGCCGGCCGAGCAGATTGCACGGGCTCGCGAGGCGGCATTCATCGCCTCGCGAGATCGGCGTGGGGCCGTAGGGGAGGGCGAGGGCGTCGCCGTCCGTCCAGAAGGCGACGGTGCCGGGCTCCACGACCTGGCGGGCGTCCTCCTC
Source organism: Streptomyces sp. NPDC059524 (assembly GCF_042749255.1). NCBI lineage: Bacteria > Bacillati > Actinomycetota > Actinomycetes > Kitasatosporales > Streptomycetaceae > Streptomyces > Streptomyces sp. NPDC059524. Next base: position 30,940 of record NZ_JBHYTK010000008.1, read on the forward strand.
GGCCGGGACGCTGACGCCCGTGTCGAAGTAGACCTCCTCGCCCCAGGTGTTCGCCGTCGAGCTCAGCGGCAGTTTCGCGAGCAGGGCCTTGGCGGTCGGGGTGTCCTCGACCGTCGCCGTGGTGTGTCCGGCCGGCCAGGAGATGCGAATGCGCGTCATGCGGCGGATTCAACAAGATGTTGAAGTTCCCCGGAAGCCCCTGTCCACCCAGTGAGCTCCGACCGGTGAGCTCCAGCCGGTGAGCTCTACCCGGTGGGCTCTACCCGGTGAGTTCCGGTCCGGTGGCCCGCCGCGCCCGCCCCCTGTGGCGTTCCTCCCAGTAAGGGGACCCCCGTGCGGATCCCGACAGCCAGTACGACATAATGCTTGTGAATGTGAACGCGTTCACAAGCGTGTCCCGGTTCCTCCCATGATTTGTGGGATAAAAGGGGCAAACTGCCGCTGTGACCACGGCGATGTAAGGAGAGACGCAGTGGACCTGGCTCTGGCGCCGGAAACTCTGGCGCGATGGCAGTTCGGCATCACCACCGTCTACCACTTCCTGTTCGTCCCCCTGACGATCTCGCTCGCGGCTCTGGTCGCCGGGCTGCAGACCGCCTGGGTGCGCACGGAGAAGGAGAAGTACCTCAGGGCCACCAAGTTCTGGGGCAAGCTCTTCCTGATCAACATCGCGATGGGTGTGGTCACCGGCATCGTGCAGGAGTTCCAGTTCGGCATGAACTGGTCGGACTACTCCCGCTTCGTCGGTGACATCTTCGGGGCGCCGCTGGCCTTCGAGGCTCTGATCGCCTTCTTCTTCGAGTCCACCTTCATCGGGCTGTGGATCTTCGGCTGGGACAAGCTGCCGAAGAAGATCCATCTGGCCTGCATCTGGATGGTGTCGATCGGCACGGTCCTGTCCGCGTACTTCATCCTCGCGGCCAACTCCTGGATGCAGCACCCGGTGGGCTACCGGATCAACAAGGCGAACGGCCGCGCCGAGCTCACCGACTTCTGGCACGTGCTGACGCAGAACACGGCTCTCACCCAGGCCTTCCACACGCTGACCGCCTCGTTCCTGACCGGCGGCGCGTTCATGGTCGGCATCGCCGCCTTCCACCTGGCGCGCAAGAAGCACGTGGGCGTCATGAAGACCTCGCTGCGGCTCGGCCTGGTCACCGTGGTGATCGCCGGCCTGCTCACCGCGGTCAGCGGCGACCTGCTCGGCAAGGTCATGTTCAAGCAGCAGCCGATGAAGATGGCCGCAGCGGAGGCCCTGTGGGAGGGTCAGAACTCGGCGCCCTTCTCGGTGTTCGCCGTGGGTGACGTCAGCAAGGGCCACAACACGGTCGAGCTGTCGATCCCCGGGATACTGTCCTTCCTCGCCGACGACGACTTCACCTCGTACGTTCCCGGCATCAACGACACCAACAAGGCCGAGCAGGAGAAGTACGGTCCGGGCGACTACCGCCCGATCATCCCCGTCACCTTCTGGGCCTTCCGCTGGATGATCGGCTTCGGGATGGCGTCCTTCGCGCTCGGCATCCTCGGACTCTGGCTCACCCGCAAGAAGTTCATGCTGCCCCAGCACCTGAGGGTGGGTGAGGACGAGGTGCCGAACCTGGTCCTCTTCAAGAACAAGGCGCTCAACCCGAAGTTCACCAAGCTCTACTGGCTCGTCGCGCTGTGGACGCTCGGCTTCCCGCTGATCGCCAACTCCTGGGGCTGGATCTTCACCGAGATGGGCCGCCAGCCGTGGGTCGTCTACGGCGTGCTGCAGACCCGCGACGCGGTCTCCCCCGGTGTCTCGCAGGGCGAGGTCATCACCTCGATGACCGTCTTCACACTGCTCTACGCGGTGCTCGCCGTGATCGAGGTCAAGCTCCTCGTGAAGTACGTGAAGGCCGGCCCGCCCGAGCTCACCGAGGACGACCTCAACCCGCCCACCAAGATCGGCGGGGACCGGGACGCCGACAAGCCGATGGCCTTCTCCTACTAGGCCCTGGGGGCTCACGAGTCATGGAACTCCACGACGTCTGGTTCGTACTCATCGCCGTCCTGTGGATCGGCTACTTCTTCCTGGAGGGATTCGACTTCGGGGTCGGTGTGCTCACCAAGCTGCTGGCCCGCGACCGCACCGAACGCCGGGTGCTGATCAACACGATCGGCCCGGTCTGGGACGGCAACGAGGTGTGGCTGCTCACCGCGGGCGGCGCGACCTTCGCAGCCTTCCCCGAGTGGTACGCGACGCTGTTCTCCGGCTTCTACCTGCCGCTGCTGATCATCCTGGTGTGCCTGATCATCCGCGGTGTGGCCTTCGAGTACCGCGCCAAGCGGCCCGAGGAGCGCTGGCAGGCCAACTGGGAGCACGCGATCTTCTGGACCTCGCTGATCCCCGCGTTCCTGTGGGGCGTGGCCTTCGGCAACATCGTGCGCGGCGTGAAGATCGACAAGGACTTCGAGTACGTCGGGAACTTCTGGGACCTGCTCAACCCGTACGCGCTGCTCGGCGGTCTGGTCACGCTCACCCTGTTCACCTTCCACGGCGCCGTGTTCACAGCGCTCAAGACCGTCGGTGACATCCGGACGCGGGCGCGCAGGACGGCGCTCGCCGTGGGACTGGTCGCCGCGGTGGCCGCGCTCGGCTTCCTGATCTGGACCCAGGCCGACCACGGGGACGGCGGCTCGCTCGCCGCGATGATCGTGGCCGTGGTGGCGCTGGTCGGCGCGCTCGGGGCCGTCAAGCTGGGCCGCGAGGGCTGGTCGTTCGCCCTGTCCGGGCTCACGATCGTGGCGGCCGTCGCGATGCTCTTCCTGACGCTGTTCCCGAACGTCATGCCGTCGTCGCTGAACGCGGACTGGAGTCTGACGGTCAGCAACGCCTCGTCCAGCCCGTACACGCTGAAGATCATGACCTGGTGCGCCGGCATCGCGACCCCGATCGTGCTGCTCTACCAGTCGTGGACCTACTGGGTGTTTCGCAAGCGCATCGGCACGCACCACATCGCCGACGCCGCGCACTGACCCGGTGAGAAACCGCTACGCGAGGGTGTGTTTCACGTGAAACCGATCGACCAGCGCCTGCTCCGGTACGCCCGGGCGACCCGTCTCTTCCTGATCGCGGTGGTCGTCCTCGGTGCCGCCGGGGCGGGCCTGGTCATCGCCCAGGCGATGCTCATCGCCGAGGTCGTGGTGGGCGCGTTCCAGCACGGGTTCGACGCGGCGCGGCTGAGCACGCCGCTGCTGCTGCTCGTCGCCGTGGCGGCCGGCCGGGGCCTCGTGTCCTGGCTGACCGAGCTCGCGGCGCACCGGGCGAGCGCGGCCGTGAAGTCGGAGCTGCGGCGCCGGCTGCTCGAAAGGGCGGCCGGGCTCGGCTCCGGTTGGCTGACCGGGCAGCGCACCGGCTCCCTCGTGGCGCTCGCGACCCGGGGCGTCGACGCCCTGGACGACTACTTCTCGCGCTATCTGCCGCAGTTGGGGCTCGCGGTGGTGGTCCCGGTGGCGGTGCTCGCCCGCGTCGTCACCGAGGACTGGGTGTCGGCGGCGATCATCGTCGGCACGCTGCCCCTCATCCCCGTCTTCATGATCCTCATCGGGTGGGCCACCCAGTCCCGGATGGACCGTCAGTGGCGGCTCCTGTCCCGGCTCTCGGGCCATTTCCTGGACGTCGTCGCGGGTCTGCCCACCCTGAAGGTGTTCGGCCGCGCGAAGGCGCAGGCCGAGTCCATCCGCACGATCACCGGCGAGTACCGCAGGGCCACGATGCGCACGCTGCGGATCGCCTTCCTGTCGTCCTTCGCCCTCGAACTGCTCGCGACCCTGTCGGTCGCGCTGGTCGCCGTCACCATCGGCATGCGGCTCGTGCACGGCGACATGGACCTCTACGTCGGCATCGTCATCCTCGTCCTGGCGCCCGAGGCGTATCTGCCGCTGCGCCAGGTCGGGGCGCAGTTCCACGCGGCCGCCGAGGGTCTCGCCGCAGCCGAGGAGATCTTCGACGTCCTGGAGACGCCCCTGCCCGAGAGCGGCACGAAGGCGCTGCCCGAGGAGGGCGGCATCGCCTTCGACCGTGTCTCGGTCCGCTACGAAGGGCGCGGGACGGACGCCGTCTCGTCGGTCTCCTTCGAGGTGGCCCGGGGCGAGACCGTCGCCCTGGTGGGCCCGAGCGGCGCCGGCAAGTCGACGCTCCTGAGCGCCCTGCTGGGCTTCGTCCGGCCGCGCGACGGGCGCGTCCTGGTGGGCGGCGCCGATCTCTCCGAGGTGGCGCGGGAGAACTGGCACGCGCGCGTGGCGTGGGTGCCGCAGCGGCCGCAGCTCTACGCGGGCTCGATCGCGGAGAACGTACGGCTCGCCCGGCCGGACGCCGACGACGCCGCGGTGCGCGCGGCGCTCGGTGAGGCGGGCGCCCTGGACTTCGTCGAGGCGCTCCCCGAGGGCCTCGACACCGTGCTCGGCGACGACGGTTCCGGGCTCTCGGCGGGACAGCGGCAGCGCCTCGCGCTCGCCCGCGCCTTCCTCGCCGACCGTCCCGTGGTCCTGCTGGACGAGCCGACGGCCGCGCTGGACGGCGACACCGAGGCGGGCATCGTCGAGGCGGTGCGCCGGCTCGCCGTGGGCCGCACCGTGATCCTGGTCGTCCACCGCCCGGCGCTGCTCGCGGTCGCGGACCGGGTGGTGCGGCTCGCGCCGCCCGCCGCCGCCACGGAGGACCCGGCGCCGGTGACCGAGCCGGTCCCCGCGTCCGTCCCGGCGCAGACCCGCCAGGAGGCGCCCGCGGCCGCTCCGGAGCGCCCCGAGCGGCGGGCCGAAGGACGCGGCGTCCTCGCCCGGCTCCGCGCCGCGGCCCGTCCGCGCCGCTCCCGGCTCGCCCTCGCACTGCTGCTCGGTGCGCTCGCGCTCGGCAGCTCCGTCGGCCTGATGGCGACCAGCGGCTGGCTGATCTCGCGGGCCTCGCAGCAGCCGCCCGTGCTCTACCTGATGGTCGCGGTCACCGCCACGCGCGCGTTCGGCATCGGCCGGGCCTGCTTCCGGTACGCGGAGCGGCTCGTGTCGCACGACGCCGTGCTGCGCATGCTGGCCGACACCCGGGTCGCCGTCTACCGCCGCCTGGAGCGGCTCGCGCCCGCGGGACTGCGCGCGACCCGGCGCGGCGACCTGCTGTCCCGTCTGGTGAGCGATGTCGACGCTCTGCAGGACTACTGGCTGCGCTGGCTGCTGCCCGCGTCGGCCGCAGCCCTCGTGGGCGCGGGCTCGGTGGCCTTCACCGCGTGGCTGCTGCCCGCGGCGGGCGCCGTGCTCGCCGCCGGACTGCTCCTCGCCGGGGTCGGTGTGCCGCTGCTGTCCGGGGCCGTCGCCCGCCGCGCCGAGCGCCGTCTGGCCCCCGCGCGCGGGCTGCTCGCCACCCGCGCGGCCGAGCTGCTCACCGGCACCGCCGAGCTGACCGTGTCCGGCGCGCTGCCGCGCCGCATGAAGGAGGCCGGGGAGGCGGACTCCGCGCTGACCCGGATCGCCTCGCGCGCCGCCACCGCGACCGCGCTCGGCGACGGGCTGACCGCGCTGATCACGGGCCTCACCGTGGCCGGGGCGGCGCTCGCCGGTGTCCAGGGCGTGCGCGTCGGGCAGCTCGACGGGGTGGCGCTCGCGGTCGTCGTGCTCACCCCGCTCGCCGCGTTCGAGGCGGTGCTCGGGCTGCCGCTCGCCGTGCAGTACCGCCAGCGCGTCCGCAAGAGCGCCGAGCGCGTCCACGAGGTCCTGGACGCGCCCGATCCCGTACGGGAGCCGGAGCGGCCCGTGCCCGCGCCGCAGGACCCGTTCCCGCTCGTCGTGCGGGGGCTCACCGCCCGGTACGAGGGGCAGGCGCGGGACGCGCTCGCCGGGGTCGACCTCACGCTGGCGCGCGGGCGCCGGGTCGCGGTCGTGGGCCCGTCGGGGTCCGGCAAGACCACGCTCGCCCAGGTGCTGCTGCGCTTCCTCGACCCGGGTGCGGGCACGTACACGCTCGGCGGGGTCGACGCCACGCGGATCGACGGCGACGCCGTGCGCCGCGCGGTCGGGCTCTGCGCCCAGGACGCGCACCTCTTCGACAGCACCGTTCGCGAGAACCTGCTCCTCGCCAAGAAGGACGCCACGGAGGATGAGCTGCGGGCCGCCCTGGGCCGCGTACGTCTCCTGGAGTGGGCGGACGCGCTGCCCGACGGGCTCGACACCCTGGTGGGCGAGCACGCGGCGCGACTGTCGGGCGGGCAGCGGCAGCGGCTCGCCCTGGCCCGCGCGCTGCTCGCCGACTTCCCGGTCCTCGTGCTCGACGAGCCGGCCGAGCATCTGGACCTGGAGACGGCCGACGCGCTCACCGCGGACCTGCTGGACGCGACCCGGGGCCGTACGACGGTGCTGATCACGCATCGGCTCGCGGGTCTGGAGGCCGTGGACGAGGTGCTGGTGCTGGACGGCGGGACGGTCGTGCAGCGCGGCCCGTACGCGGAGCTGGCCGCCGTCGAGGGGCCGCTGCGGTCGCTGCGGGAGCGGGAGGGCGCGCTTCCGGCCCTGTCCGGCCAGTGAACCCGACTTTCGTCGCCAAATAGGACTAATTACCCTCGGGGTCATGGTTGCACCCACGGACCCCGGCGCCCCCGCCTCCGCCGACCCCGCTGAGTCGGCCGCCGACCCGGACGAGTCGGCCGCCGACCCGGACGAGGCGGCCACCCGGGCCACGCGTGGCCTCCAGGGGCTCTCGGCCGAGCTGACCGCGCGCGTGCCACAGCTCCTGGAGGCGATGCGCTCGGTCGGCACGGGACTGGAGCTGCACTCCACGCTCGACCGGATCTGCGAGACCGCGGCCGAGCTCGCGGGTGCCCGCTACGCGGCGATCGGCGTCGTCGCCGAGGACGGCAAGGGCCTGTCGGACTTCGTCTACCACGGCCTGGACGAGGAGACGGCGCGCCGCATCGGCCGGCTTCCCGACGGCCACCGCGGGCTGCTCGGCGCCCTCATCCACGACCCCGTGCCGATGCGGATGGCCGACCTCGCCGACGACCCGCGCTCCTGCGGCTTCCCGCCCCGGCACCCGCCGATGCGCACCTTCCTGGGGGTGCCCATCCGCGTCCAGGGCGAGATCTTCGGCAACCTCTACCTCACGGAGAAGCACGGGGGCGAGGAGTTCACCGACTACGACCTCAACATGGTCCGGGTGCTCGCCACCGAGGCCGGCATCGCGATCGGCAACGCGCGCCTGTACGAGGCGGCCCGGCAGCGGGAGCGGTGGATCGACGGCTCCGTGGCCGTGACCACGGCGCTCCTGTCCGGAGGCGATGCGGAGGACGCCCTCCAGGTGGTCGCCGAACAGGCCCGGCACCTGTCCGACTCGGCGGCCGGTCTCGTGCTGCTGCCCGACGCCGAGGGCGGCATGGAGATCGTCGCGGTGGCCTCCGACCACCCCTCCGCGGCGCTCGGCGTCGTGGTGCCCCCGGAGAGCGCCATCGTCACGGAACTGCTCTGCGGGGAGCCCGTGTTCATCGAGGACGCGGCCACGGACCCGCGGGTCACGACCGAGCTCGCGAGCGCCTACGGCCCCGCGATGCTGCTCCCGCTGCGCAGCGAGGGCCGGGTGCTCGGCACGCTCGTGACGCCACGCGCGCGTGGGGCGCGTCCCTTCAGCGAGGCGGAGCGCACGCTCGGCGCCCAGTTCGCCTCCCAGGCGGCCCTGGCCCTGATGATGGCCGAGGCGCAGCGCGACCGGGAGCGGCTGGCCGTCTACGAGGACCGCGACCGCATCGCGCGCGACCTGCACGACCTCGTGATCCAGCGGCTGTTCGCCACCGGGATGATGCTGGAGACGGCCCAGCGCCGCTCGGTGGTGCCCGAGGTGCAGCGGGGGGTCGGCAAGGCGGTCGACGAGCTGGACACCACCATCCAGGAGATCCGCACCGCCATCTTCGCGCTCCAGCAGGGGCCGACGGAGGCGCCGGCGGGGCTGCGCACGCGCGTGCTGCGCGAGATCAACATGGCGGCGGTGCCGCTCGGCTTCAAGCCCGCGCACCACTTCGTGGGCCCGGTCGACACGCTCGTCGGCGAGGTCACCGGCAAGAACCTCATCGCGGCCCTGCGCGAGGCGCTCTCCAACGCGTTCCGGCACGCGCGGGCCTCGTCCATCGCGGTCGTCGTGGACGCCACCGTGGTCCTGCCGGACGGACGGCCGGGTGTCCGGCTGACCGTCGCCGACGACGGCGTGGGCATCCCCGACGGTGGCCGGCGCAGCGGCCTGAAGAACCTCAAGCGGCGCGCGGAGTCGCTCGGCGGAGACAGCTGGTACGGGCCCGGGACCGGTGAGGACGGGGGCGGCACGGCGCTGGTGTGGCAGGCACCGCACTGATTTCCGGCCCGCCCGTTCCCTCCCCTGCTTGAGGAGTTACGTTTCTGCGCCGTCCGGGGCAGCGGTTCCCCCGGGCGCACGCGCTCCACAGGTGCGGTCGGGCGGGGCGGGTGACGATCCGTTACATGTCCCAACGACCCCGCCGTTCCCGCAGTTCGCTCGTCGTCCCGGCGGCGCTGTGCGCGCTCGTCGCCCTCGGAGGCACTCCCGCGCTGTCCGTGGGGGCCGACGGCCCCGAGGCGAGCGCCGAGGTGGCGCGCCTCTACGAAGAGGCGTCCAAGGCCTCGCAGCACTACGAGGAGGGGCGCAAGGCCGCCGAACTCCAGAAGGCGGAGGCCCAGCGCATAGAGCGGCTGCTCGCCGAGGAGCGGCGGGAGAGCGCCGTGCTCCACGACGACCTCGGGCGCATCGCCCGCGCCCAGTACCGCAACGGCGGCGACATCCCGGTCGCCGCCCAGATGCTGCTCTCCGACGACCCCGAGGAGTTGATGCACGGTCAGCGTGCCGCCTGGCAGGCGGATCTGGCGCTGGACAACGCGGTCGCGAAGAGTCAGCGGGCCGAGAAGAAGCTGGAGGAGGGACAGCGCAGGGCGACGGCCGCGTGGCTCTCCCTGAAGAAGCGCAACGACGAACTCGCCGGCCTGAAGAAGAGCATCGCGAGCAGGCTCCAGGCGGCGCAGTGGACGCTGCAGGGCCAGGCGGAGAGTTCGGTGGCCGCCGGTCAGTGCCGGGGCGCGGTCCGTCTCGACCAGCCCGCGTTCACCTCCACGCGCGCGTGGGTGCCACCGGTGGAGCGGTACAAGCTGTCGGCGGGCTTCGACAGCGCGGGGGCGCGCTGGGCGCACCGGCACACCGGGCAGGACTTCGCGGTCGACATCGGCACGCCGGTCCGTTCGGTCGGGGACGGGCGCGTGGTGAGCGTGTCCTGCGGCGGCGCCTTCGGCATCCAGATCGTGCTGCGGCACGCGGGCGGCTACTACACGCAGTACGCGCACCTGTCGTCCGTCGCGGTGGACCAGGGCGAACAGGTGAAGGCCGGCCAGTGGATCGGACAGTCCGGCACGACCGGCAACTCGACGGGGCCGCACCTGCACTTCGAGGTGCGGCTCACGCCGTATCTGGGCTCCGGGGTGGACCCGATGGCCTGGTTCGCGGAGCGGGGCGTCGGGTTGTGACGGGCCGGGCGCCGCTACGGATCAGCGGTTCGCGAGGATCTCCTCGATGACGCGGGCCACGCCGTCCTCGTTGTTGGTGGCCGTGCGGCCCGTCGCGGCGGTCAGGACGTCCGGGTGCGCGTTGCCCATCGCGTAGGAGCGGCCCGCCCAGGCGAGCATCTCCATGTCGTTGGGCATGTCCCCGAAGGCGACGACCTCCGACGGGTCGATGCCGCGCTCGGCGCAGCACAGCGCGAGGGTGCTCGCCTTGGAGACCTCCCGCCCGCTGATCTCGAGCAGCGCGCTCGGGCTGGAGCGCGTGATGGCCGCCAGGTCGCCGACGGCCGCGCGGGCCAGCGCCAGGAACGCGTCGGGGTCCAGCTCCGGGTGGTAGGCGAGCAGCTTGAGCACGGGCTGGTCCGCGACGTCCTCGAAGTCGGCGGAGAGCAGCTTCTCCGCCGGGGCGACGGTCTCGCCGGGGTCGAGGTGCAGCGGCGGGTACGCCGGCTCGTGGTGCAGCCCGCCGGTCCGCTCGACGGCGTACGCGGTGCCGGGCGCCGCCTCCCGCAGGATCCGTACGACGTCCAGCGCGTCCGGCACCGCCAGCTCGCGCACCTTGACGAACCGGTGCCGGCCGGGGCCGTCGTGGAGGTCCACCACGGCGGCGCCGTTGCCGCAGATCGCCAGGCCGTGACCGTGGACGTGGTCGGCGACCACGTCCATCCAGCGGGCCGGGCGGCCGGTCACGAAGAAGACCTCGATGCCGGCCTCCTCGGCGGCGGCGAGCGCGGCGACCGTACGAGGGGAAACGGTTTTGTCGTCGTGCAGCAGAGTGCCGTCGAGGTCCGTGGCGATCAGCCGGGGCGCGGAGAGGGCCGGGGTCCGGGGCCCAGGAGTCGATGAGGTCACCGCCCCATGGTCGCGCATCTGGGTGCACGGGCGTGCGGCGGGGCGCGCAGATGAGTACGCACCTGGCGCGTCTGCCCCGCCTGCCCCGGACCGTCGGGAGCCGGTTTCAGCCGAGCTGGGCGAGGGCGTCCGTGGCGATGGCCTCGAAGACCTTCTGGTCGGCGGCGAAGGGCGTGTCGGGGATCGGCCAGTGCAGCACGATCTCGGTGAAGCCCAGGTCCCGGTGGACGCCCGCGAAGTCCACGAAGGCGTCGACGGAGTCCAGCGGACGGGCCCGGTCCGGGGTGAAGCCGGAGAGCAGGATCTTGTCCAGTCCGGCCACGTCGCGGCCGATGGCGTCGCACGCCGCGGTCAGCTTCTCGATCTGTCCGCGAATGGCTTGAACCGACTGCTCCGGAGTGCCCGACTCGAACAGCTTCGGGTCGCCGGTGGTCACCCACGCCTGACCGTGCCGCGCGGCGAGCTTCAGCCCGCGCGGACCGGTCGCCGCCACCGCGAAGGGCAGCCGGGGACGCTGCACACAGCCCGGGATGTTCTGCGCACCGCCCGCCGAGTAGAACGTGCCGTCGTACGTCACGGTGTCCTCGGTGAGCAGCCGGTCGAGCAGCGGCACGAACTCGGCGAAGCGGTCGGCCCGTTCGCGCGGGGTCCACGGCTCCTGGCCGGCGCTCGCGAGAGCGGTGGCGTCGAAGCCGGTGCCGCCCGCGCCGATGCCGAGCGTGATCCGGCCGCCGGAGATGTCGTCCAGGGAGATGAGCTCCTTGGCGAGGGTGACGGGGTGCCGGAAGTTGGGGGAGGTCACCAGGGTGCCCAGGCGCAGCCGCTCGGTCGCGGTCGCGGCGGCGGTGAGCGTGGGGACGGCGCCGAACCAGGGCCCGTCGCGGAACGGCACGCGCCAGGACAGGTGGTCGTAGGTGTACGCGGTGTGGAAGCCCAGCTCCTCGGCGCGCACCCAGGCCTCGCGGGCCCCTTCGTGCCAGCGTCGGTGGGGCAGGATCACGGTGCTCAGACGGAGCGGGGACTGCGGTGTGCGGGGCGATTCGGTCATGCCTGCGAGCGTAAGCGGCCCGGGCCGCCTTCAGCGGACCTGGCGGCTGAGCCAGGGCGTGAGGAGGGTCGCCGGTACGAGCTCCTTGTAGGTGCGGTCGCCGGGCAGCGGGACCACGAGCCGGTAGCCGGGCGGGAAGAACCGGCCGCGGACCTGGGCGAGGCCGCTGAGGCAGGCGCGCAGGAATGCGGGCACGTCGTCGCGGGGCACGTCGTGGAACTCGACGCCCTCGACGGTGATCAGCGCGTCGCCCTCGGGGTACAGCCGCACGTCGATCCGCGGCGATCCGCCGAGCTCGACGTACGCCTCGTGCGGCAGCGAGCCGTCGGGATCGGTCGTGGTGCCGACGCCCGCGGCGGTGCGCCGGGAGGTCCGGTCGCTGCCGATGTCGTGCTCGACGACGCACTCCACGGCGTACTCGTCGGCGAGCGCGCGCAGTGCGGAGACGGCCGCTTCGGTGCTGGGCAGCGGGGTCCGGCTGCCGGGTTCCTGGTCCATACCTGTCGATGATGCCTGAGCCGGGGCCCGGATCAGCCGGGGAAGCGCAGGTAGCGCGGGGGGACGGCGGACGTCAGCCAGACCCCGTTCGCGCTCACACGGAAGACGTGGCCGTCGCGGTGCATGGCGCCCGCGTCGACGGACAGCACGACGGGACGGCCGCGCCGGGCGCCGACGCGGGTGGCGGTCTCCCGGTCGGCGGACAGGTGCACGTCGTGCCGGTCCATCGGGCGCAGCCCCTCGGCCCGGATCGCGTCCAGGAAGCGGGGGACGGTGCCGTGGTACAGGTACGCGGGCGGCTCGGCGGGCTCCAGGCCCAGGTCGACGGCGATCGTGTGGCCCTGGTTGGCCCGGATGCGGGTGCCGTCGATCGTGAAGCGCCGCTTGTCGTTCTCGGCGACGACGCGGTCCAGCTCGGCGCGGGTGAAGGGGAAGCCGTGGGCGGCGGCCGCGGCGAGCAGCGTCTCGATCTCGACCCAGCCGGCCTCGTCGGGGGTCAGCCCGATGCGGTCCGGCCGGTGGCGCAGGTGGCGGGACAGGTACTTCGACACCTTCACGGTGCGGGGGTCGTCCATGGCGTCAGGGTGCCCCGGAAGCCCCGGCGAAGTCTTCGGAAATTTTTTGCTCGCATGTTTGATCCACAAGCAAGTCGCGTTATCCACAGGGGAATTGGCGATTCTGTGGACAACTCGCAGGCGATATGCCCACTTTGGCGAACTCAGTGTTCGTTGTTGTGATTTGAGGCGAGTGAGTCCAATGTCCTGGCCTGCACCTCGCGTTCGGCGGCCGCCGCGATGAACGCCGAGACGTGCTCAGGCCCAACCAGCGTGCGGACGGCCCGCATCGTGCCGGCCGGCATCGTGATCGTCTGCGGCTCGTCGGGGAGCGTGGTCACCGGTCCCGCCGCCAGGTGCCGGTTGAGGTGCTGGGTCGCGAACAGGCGCATCGCACGGGCCAGTTCGGCGTCCACCGACTGCTGGGCGAGCGGTCTCAGCCGTCGCACGAGGGAGGCCGCTTCGGCCGCTTCGGCGTCCGTCGGCGGGAGCGGGCCGAGATAGCGGGCGAAGACGTGCTCGGTCGTGAACTCCAGGAAACGGGCGGCGATGTGCTCGATCTGCCCCCTCAACTCCCTGAGATGGCCCGAGATCGCGGACAACGGCACGCCCGCGGCGTACAACTCGACCGCCACGGCCAGCTCTTGGGGGCTCGGCACGAGGAACTCGTCGTCCCGGCCCGGCACGCGCTCCAGCACACCGAGCTCGATCGCGTCCTGCACGGCCGCCTCGTCCGGGTCGCCGCCGAACCTCGCGTCGAGCTCCGCGCGCGTGATGCGCCCGGCCCGCTCGTCGGTCCACGGCTTGTCCACCTCGGCGACCAGACCGAGCACGCCGCCGAGCCCCCGGCCGGCGTCCCAGGCCTCCAGGAGCTCCTTGATCGAGGCCAGGGTGTACCCGCGGTCGAGCAGGTCGGCGATCTGCCGCAGCCGCGACAGATGGGCGTGCGTGTACACGTTCGACCGGCCGCGCCGCTCGGGCCGGGGCAGCAGGCCCCGGTCCTGATAGGCACGGATGGTGCGGACCGTGGCGCCGCTGTGGTGCGCCAGGTCCTCGATCCGGTATTCGGCGACCGACTGCTCCGTCACACCCCACGCCCCTCGGTCGTGCCGGCCCTGCGCGGCGAACCTTCCTGCGAGGGATGGTACGACCGGCGCGGCCGGCCCACGACACTCACAACGGCGGCTCCATCCGTGCGATCGCGCGCAGGGCCCGGGGCGTGAAGCGGGACATCAGGTGGGCGCCGCGCGCCTCCGGGGTGACCGGGACCACCGCCTTGTTCTGCACGACGGCGTCCAGGATCGCGTCGGCGACCTTCTCCGGCGGATAGTTCCGCCGGCCGTACAGGCGCGAGGACTTCTCCTGGCGGCGCTTCTCCTCCTCGGCGTCCGCGCCGGCGAAGCGGGCCGTCGCCGTGATGTTCGTGTTCACCAGGCCCGGGCAGATCGCGGAGACGCCGATGCCCTGGCCGGCCAGCTCGGCGCGCAGGCACTCGCTGAGCATGAGGACGGCGGCCTTCGACGTGCTGTAGGCGGGCAGCGCCTTGGACGGCAGGAACGCGGCCGCCGACGCCGTGTTGACGATGTGGCCGCCCTGGCCGCGGTCGGCCATCTGCTTCCCGAACAGACGGCAGCCGTGGATGACGCCCCACAGATTCACGTCGAGGACCTTCTTCCAGTCCTCGGGGGTGGTGTCGAAGAACGAACCCGACAGGCCGATGCCCGCGTTGTTCACCAGCACGTCCACCACGCCGTACTCGGCCGCGACCTTCTCGGCGAGCTTCTCCATGGCCTGCTCGTCCGAGACGTCGACGGTCTCCGCCCAGGCCTCGGGGGCGCCGATCAGCTGCGCCATCTCGGCGGTCCGGGCCGCGCTCTCCGCGTCCCGGTCCACGGCGATCACCCGCGCCCCGGCCTCGGCGAACGCGAACGCGGTGGCCCGGCCGATGCCGCTGCCGGCGCCCGTGACCAGGACGAGCTGCCCGCCGAACCGGTCCGCGTACTTGCCGGAGGGGGTGGCGCGCCGCGCGGGCACGCCGCCCTCCCGCGCCTCGTGCGCGGTGACGAACTCGCCGATCCAGGCCGTGAGCTGGTCGGGACGGGTGCGCGGCACCCAGTGCTTGGCGGGCAGGCTGCGCCGGGTCAGGTCCGGCGCCCACAGCTCCAGCTGGTCGTAGAGCCGCGGCGAGAGGAAGGCGTCCCCGAGGGGCGTGATGAGCTGCACGGGCGCGTGCGCGTACGCGTCCTCGCGGGGGCGGGTCAGGCGCGCCCGCACGTTGTCCCGGTAGAGCCAGGCGCCGTGGGCGGCGTCCGTGGGCAGCGACGCCGTCGGGTAGTCGCCGGCGGGGACGCGCTCGACGCGCTCCAGGATCTTCGGCCAGCGCTTGCCGAGCGGGCCGCGCCAGGCCAGCTCCGGAACCACCGGCGTGTGCAGCATGTACACGTACCAGGACTTGGCGCCCTGGCCGAGCAGCTGGCCGACCTTGCGGGGCGTGGGCCGCTTCATGCGCTGCTTGATCCAGTGCCCGAAGTGGTCGAGGGACGGGCCCGACATCGAGGTGAAGGAGGCGATGCGGCCCTCGGTGCGCTTGACCGTGACGAACTCCCAGGACTGCACGGAGCCCCAGTCGTGCCCCACGACGTGGACCGGCCGGTCCGGGCTCACGGCGTCGATGACGGCCACGAAGTCGTCGGTCAGCTTCTCCAGGGTGAAGCCGCCGCGCAGCGGGGACGGAGCCGTGGACCGGCCCATGCCGCGCACGTCGTAGAGGACCACGTGGAAGCGGTCCGCGAGGCGCGTGGCGACCTCGGACCACACCTCCTTGGAGTCCGGGTAGCCGTGCACCAGGACGACGGTGGGCCGCGCCGCGTCGCCGAGCTCCACGACGCACAGCTCGATCCCGCCCGTGGCCACCGTGCGCTCGCGCGCGCCGTGGATCTTCGTCAGGTCCGTCATCAGATGCCCTCCGCCCAGCGCCGCACGTGCGGCAGATCGTCGTCCAGCCAAAACGCGCTCTCCTCGGGGTCCTTGGAGTCCGTCACCACGAGGAGCTCCTCGAACTTGGCGCCGGTGCCGCGGAATCCGAGGTGCGGCTCCACGGCCCACAGGCCGGGTTGCGGCGGGTGGTCGGAGAACCGGTACGGGGACCACAGCGGCGACCAGCCGTCCCGGTGCCCGTGCAGCGCGTCGCTCGCCAGGCCCTTGAGGGACTGCGTGCCGAAGCCGAACAGCGTCGGGTTCAGCCGGCGCCCCCTGACCCGGTCCACCTTGTGGGCGATGACGCCGAAGGGGTACGCCCGGTGCCGGTTCGCATAGCCCTGGCGGACCATGAGCCGGTCCACGTCCTCGTAGATCTCCCGCAGCGAGCGGCGCTCGCGCACCTCGCGCAGGATCAGCTCGCGGTGCGCCCGGAGGTCGGCGAGCAGCTTGTCGTGCAGCGGGCTGAGGCCGAGACAGCCCGAGTAGCCGATGTCCGCCGTGTAGCCCTTGTGGACCGGGGCCATGTCGAGGATGAACGGCATGCCCGCCTCGAGCCTGCGGTTCGTCGGGAAGAACTGCAGCGGGACGCGGAAGTTCACGAACGCGGTGCGGTCGCCGAACCAGGCGAAGGGCAGGTGGAACCAGTCCCGCACCCCGCGCTCACGCAGCCACTCGCGCTGCATGCGCGCCGCCTCGCGCTCGGTCACACCCGGCTTGAGCTGCGCCGCGACCGCCTCCGCGCACTCGTACGCGAGGGTCTGCACTTCCCTGAACCCGCGCAGCTCCGCGGAGAGCTCCCGTGCCACTGCTGTGGTCATGCCACCGTCCGTCCCGGTCACGGCCGCCCGTGACCGGGACGTCGCCGTACGCGCTCGTAACTTGACACTGATGAATGTGACAATGACCGGCGTCGACGTCAAGAGCCCTGCGGCAGACTGTGGAAAACGTCCGCGATGTGCACAACCGGGCCACCACGACGGGTGACGGACCAGGGGTCGAGGGAGTACTCGGGGCTGACCCCCTAGGGACCCGTACGCCTCAGGTCGCATACGAGGTCGACCCCACGGTCTGACGTCAGATGTGGCCTGCGCCACTAGCGTCGAAGCGTGACTGTGATCGCGACCGAAAGCCTGAGCAAGCGGTTCCCCCGGGTGACCGCGCTTGACCGGCTGACCATGGACATCGAGCCCGGGGTGACCGGACTCGTCGGAGCCAATGGAGCCGGCAAGTCCACCATGATCAAGATCCTGCTGGGTCTGTCCCCCGCCTCGGAGGGCCGAGCCGAAGTGCTCGGGCTCGACGTCGCGACCAAGGGCGCCGAGATCCGCGAGCGGGTCGGCTACATGCCCGAGCACGACTGCCTGCCGCCCGACGTCTCGGCCACCGAGTTCGTCGTCCACATGGCGCGCATGTCGGGCCTGCCGCCCACCGCCGCCCGCGAGCGCACGGCGGACACGCTGCGCCACGTCGGCCTGTACGAGGAGCGCTACCGCCCCATCGGCGGCTACTCGACCGGCATGAAGCAGCGCGTGAAGCTGGCCCAGGCGCTCGTCCACGACCCGCAGCTGGTCTTCCTGGACGAGCCGACCAACGGCCTGGACCCGGTCGGCCGCGACGACATGCTCGACCTGATCCGCCGCGTCCACTCCGAGTTCGGCATCTCGGTCCTCGTCACCTCGCACCTCCTCGGCGAACTGGAGCGCACCTGCGACCACGTCGTCGTGATCGACGGCGGCAAGCTGCTGCGCTCCAGCTCCACCAAGGACTTCACGCAGAGCACCGCGACACTCGCCGTCGAGGTCACCGACAGCGACGCGCACCCCGACGGCACGCGCGCGTTGCGCGAGGCGCTCGCCGGGCGCGGCATCGAGACCCACACCGGCGGCGAACTGCCCGGCGCCGGACACATCGTCCTGCTCACCGCCCAGGGCGAGCAGACCTACGACCTCGTGCGCGACGTCGTGGCCGACCTCGGCCTGGGCCTGGTGCGCATGGAACAGCGCCGGCACCACATCGCGGAGGTCTTCCGCCCGGCCGACGAACAGCAGGAACCCCTCGCCTCCGTGGCGGCACAGCAGACGGGAGGCGGCCACGATGACCACTGAGCCCATGCCCACGGACCGCGCGTCCACCCAGATCCACAACATCGGCTACCGCCACTACGACGGCCCGCGCCTCGGCCGCGCCTACGCCCGCCGCTCGCTCTTCTCGCAGAGCCTGCGCGGCGCGTACGGACTGGGCCGCTCGGCCAAGTCGAAGGTGCTGCCCATGCTGCTCTTCGTGGTGATGTGCGTGCCCGCGCTGATCATGGTCGCGGTCGCCGTCGCCACCAAGGCGAAGGACCTGCCGCTCGACTACACGCGCTACGCGATCGTCCTCCAGGCGGTGATCGCCCTCTACGTGGCCTCGCAGGCGCCCCAGGCCGTCTCGCGCGACCTGCGCTTCAAGTCCGTACCGCTCTACTTCTCGCGCCCCATCGAACGCGGCGACTACGTGGCGGCGAAGTTCGCCGCCATGACCTCCGCCCTGTTCATCCTCACCGCCGCGCCGCTGATCGTCCTCTACGTAGGCGCACTGCTCGCCAAGCTCGACTTCGCCGAGCAGACCAAGGGATTCGCCCAGGGACTGGTCTCCGTGGCACTGCTGTCACTGCTCCTCGCCGGCATCGGGCTCGTCATCTCCGCCGTCACCCCGCGCCGCGGCTTCGGCATCGCCGCCGTGATCGCCGTCCTGACGATCTCCTTCGGCGCCGTCTCCACCGTCCAGGCGATCGCCGACGCGCAGGACAACGGCGGCGCGGTCTCCTGGCTCGGCCTGTTCTCGCCGATCACGCTCATCGACGGAGTGCAGACCGCCTTCCTGGGCGCCACGTCCGCCTTCCCCGGCGCGCACGGCCCCTCGTCCGGCCAGGGCGTGATCTACCTCCTCGTCGTCCTCGGCCTCATCGCCGGCTCCTACGGGCTGCTGATGCGCCGCTACCGGAAGGTCGGGCTGTGACCTCCATCAACATCGACCACGTCTCGCGCTGGTTCGGCAACGTGGTCGCCGTCAACGACATCACCATGACGGTCGGCCCCGGCGTCACGGGCCTGCTCGGCCCCAACGGAGCGGGCAAGTCCACGCTCATCAACATGATGGGCGGCTTCCTCGCCCCCTCCAACGGCACGGTCACCCTGGACGGGCAGCCGATCTGGCGCAACGAACAGATCTACCGCCACATCGGGATCGTCCCCGAGCGCGAGGCCATGTACGACTTCCTCACGGGCCGCGAATTCGTCGTCGCCAACGCGGAGTTGCACGGTCTCGGCAAGAAGGAGGCGGGGCGGGCCCTCGCCACCGTCGAGATGGAGTACGCGCAGGACCGCAAGATCTCGACGTACTCCAAGGGCATGCGCCAGCGCGTGAAGATGGCCTCCGCGCTCGTCCACGAACCGTCCGTGCTCCTCTTGGACGAGCCGTTCAACGGCATGGACCCGCGCCAGCGCATGCAGCTGATGGACCTGCTGCGGCGCATGGGCGACGAGGGCCGCACGGTGCTTTTCTCCTCGCACATCCTCGAGGAGGTCGAGCAACTCGCCTCCCACATCGAGGTGATCGTCGCCGGACGGCACGCGGCGAGCGGCGACTTCCGCAAGATCCGCCGCCTGATGACGGACCGCCCGCACCGCTATCTGGTCCGCTCCAGCGACGACCGCGCCCTGGCCGCCGCACTGATCGCGGACCCGTCCACCGCCGGCATCGAGGTCGACCTCAAGGAGGGCGCGCTGCGCATCCAGGCCGTCGACTTCGGCCGCTTCACGACGCTGCTCCCCAAGGTGGCGCGCGAGCACGGCATCCGCCTGCTCACGGTCTCGCCGTCCGACGAGTCCCTCGAGTCCGTCTTCTCGTACCTGGTCGCGGCGTAGGAGGCCCTGATGTACGACCCCACTGTCGCCCGGCTCACCTACCGGGCCCTGCTCGGCCGCCGCCGGGCCCTCATCCTGTTCGCCCTGCCCGTGCTGCTCATCGGCATCTCGGCACTGGTCCGCGGCCTCACCGGCGCCGACGACCAGACCGCGACCGACGTCCTCGGCGGCTTCGCGCTCGCCACGATGGTGCCGCTCATCGGCGTCATCGCGGGCACGGGCGCCATCGGCCCCGAGATCGACGACGGCTCCGTGGTCTATCTCCTGTCGAAGCCCGTGAAGCGGCCCACGATCATCTTCACCAAGCTCATCGTGGCGGTCGCCGTCACCATGGTCTTCTCCGCCGTCCCGACCCTGATCGCGGGCCTGATCCTGAACGGGAACGGGCAGCAGATCGCCGTCGCCTACACGGTCGCGGCCCTGGTCGCCTCCATCGCGTACGCCGCGATCTTCCTGCTGCTCGGCACGGTGACCCGGCACGCGGTCGTCTTCGGCCTCGTCTACGCCCTGGTGTGGGAGGCCCTCTTCGGCTCCCTGGTCGCGGGGGCCCGCACCCTCAGCGTGCAGCAGTGGTCCCTCGCGGTCGCCCACAAGGTGGCGGGCGGCGACCTCGTCACCTCGGACGTCGGTCTTCCCCTCGCGACGGTCCTCCTGGTGGCGGTCACGGTCCTGGCCACCTGGTACGCGGGCCAGAAGCTCCGCGCCCTGACGCTGGCCGGCGAGGAGTAGGACCGTTTCGCCCGCTGTGCGGATCTTGACGCCGATTTCACCCTCCTCTCCGGACACTGGGGGAGGGTGAGCGGTCCGTACGCCGCCCGAGGAGGAGCTGCGATGGACGACGCCGACGCCTGGGACGACGTGGTGCTGGACGCCGACTTCATCCGCGGCGCGGAGACGGCGGAGCCGTCCGCGCGGGCCCGCATGCTCGCGGCCCGCTGGCGCGACGGCGGCCCCGACCCGCAGCCGTGGCGCTCCGACGAGCCGCCCGCGGGATGGTTCTTCAGCAAGGCCAGGCGCCGCAGACGGCGGCGCCGCTGACTCCGGGCCTCCGGGCCTCCGGGCTTTTAATCGGTGGCGGTCAACGGCCGGGCACGGCACAGTAGTTGTGTCACCGCGCCGGGGCGTAAGGCTCCGGCGGGCCGTCTACCGGGAGAGGAGCGCGACGATGAAGTTCAGTAGTCCGTCGAGCTCCCGGCAGGGCAGCCCGAGGCAGGCTCCGGAGTAGTCACTGCACTCCGTCGAGCCCCGCCCCAGGGGTGCTGCCCGGGGCGGCCGCTTCGAGCACGTGCCCTCTGAGGCGCGTGGGCCGCCCACCCGGAGGATTGGCCGAGTGGTAAGGCACCGGCTTGCACTGTGCTCATTCAGAGCGAGTCGTGGTCGGGGTTGAACCCCGCGCGCGTTCGATCCGCGCATCCTCCGCAAGCGCAACCGCAAGCAACCGAGACCGGTTCGAGCGACCGGCACTCAGCCGAGCAGACGCTCCAGGACCACCGCGATGCCGTCGTCCGCGTTCGACGTCGTCACCTCGTCGGCGACGGCCTTCAGCTCGTCGTGCGCGTTGGCCATCGCCACACCGTGCGCGGCCCAGCCGAACATCGGGATGTCGTTGGGCATGTCGCCGAACGCGATGGTGGTCGCCGCCTTCGCGCCCAGCCGGCGCGCCGCGAGCGACAGCCCCGTGGCCTTCGACAGCCCCAGCGGCAGCAGCTCCACGACGCCCGGGCCGGCCATCACGATGCCCACGAGATCGCCCGCCACGGCGCGCGCGACCGAGGCCAGCTCGTCGTCCGACAGCTTCGGGTGCTGGATGTAGACCTTGTTGAGCGGCGCCGCCCACAGGTCGGCGACCTCGGTGAACGGGATGACCGGGAGCGGCCCCTCCTGCACCTGGTAGCCGGGGCCGACGATCACCTCGCCCGCGAGGCCGTCGCGGCTCGCGGCGATCGCCAGCGGGCCGGTCTCGGCCTCGATCTTCGACAGGGCGAGCCCCGCCAGCTGCCGGTCGAGCGTCACGGACGTCAGGAGACGGTGCTCCCCCGCGTGGTAGACCTGCGCGCCCTGGCCGCACACCGCGAGTCCCTCGTAACCGAGGTCGTCGAGGATGTGGCGGGTCCAGGGCACGGCCCGGCCGGTGACGACGATGTGGGCCGCGCCCGCCGCGGTGGCCGCGGCGAGCGCCTCGCGCGTGCGCTCCGAGACCGTGTCGTCGGGACGCAGCAGCGTCCCGTCGAGGTCGGTCGCGACGAGCCGGTACGGAAAGGCGGCGGGTGCAATCGGAGCGGGCTGGCTCACTTGGTGATCGGCTCCAGACGGTTCTGACGCGGGTTCACGAACGCCTCACTTGGGTTCGAGAACCGTTCGTCCCCCCAGGTACGGGCGCAGGACCTCGGGCACCCGTACGGAGCCGTCGGCCTGCTGGTGATTCTCCAGGATCGCGACGATCGTGCGCGGAACGGCGCACAGCGTGCCGTTCAGCGTGGCGAGCGGCTGGACCTTCTTGCCGTCGCGCATCCGGATCGACAGACGGCGGGCCTGGAACCCGTCGCAGTTCGACGCCGAGGTCAGCTCGCGGTACTTGCCCTGGGTGGGGATCCACGCCTCGCAGTCGAACTTGCGCGAGGCCGAGGCGCCGAGGTCACCGGTGGCGACGTCGATCACCTGGAAGGGCACCTCGAGGCCGGTCAGCCACTGCTTCTCCCACTCCAGGAGACGCTTGTGCTCGTTCTCCGCGTCGGCCGGGTCGACGTACGAGAACATCTCGACCTTGTCGAACTGGTGCACGCGGAAGATGCCGCGGGTGTCCTTGCCGTACGTGCCGGCCTCGCGGCGGAAGCACGGGGAGAAGCCCGCGTAGCGCAGCGGCAGCTGGTTCGCGTCGACGATCTCGTCCATGTGGTACGCGGCGAGCGGGACCTCGGAGGTGCCGACCAGGTAGTAGTCGTCCTTCTCCAGGTGGTACACGTTCTCCGCGGCCTGGCCGAGGAAGCCGGTGCCCTCCATGGCGCGCGGGCGCACCAGGGCGGGGGTCAGCATCGGCGTGAAGCCGGCCTCGGTGGCCTGGGCGATCGCCGCGTTGACCAGCGCGAGCTCCAGGAGCGCGCCGACGCCCGTCAGGTAGTAGAAGCGCGAGCCGGAGACCTTCGCGCCGCGCTCGACGTCGATGGCGCCGAGCGCCTCGCCGAGCTCCAGGTGGTCCTTGGGCTCGAAGCCCTCGGCGCCGAAGTCGCGGATCGTGCCGTGCGTCTCGAGGACGACGAAGTCCTCCTCGCCGCCGCGCGGGACGTCGGGGTGCACGATGTTGCCCAGCTGGAGGGCGAGGGTCTTGGTCTCCTCCTCGGCCTCGCGCTGCTCGGCCTCGGCGGCCTTCACGTCCGCCTTGAGGGACTCGCCCTTCTTCAGCAGCTCCGCACGCTCCTCGGGCGTGGCCTTGCCCATGAGCTTGCCGAGCGCCTTCTGCTCGGAGCGCAGTTCGTCGAAGCGGAGCCCGGACGACCTGCGCCGCTCGTCGGCGGACAGGACGGAGTCGACGAGGGCGACGTCCTCTCCACGGGCGCGCTGGGAGGCGCGAACACGGTCGGGGTCCTCACGGAGCAGGCGAAGGTCAATCACCCCTCAAGGCTACCGTCGCGTGCTCGCGGCTCACGCCCGGATATCCGGCGCCCGGCGACACGGCGGTTTATGTCCCATTTGCCGGAATGTGCATTTAGCCTGGAATGCAAGATCGGGAACTCCGTCAAGGAAAAGCGGGCCGGTCCCTGAATGGGGGCAGGTGGCGGGCGGGGCCTTGACCCGACTCCCTTGCGGGGTGCGGAATTTGGCGCCCGCTGTCCACAGGGATTCACCGTTCCGAAAAGTTATCCACAGGCTGTGTGAGAGATCTGTGGACTGCGGAAGAGATCGTTCCGAAAGCCGCATGTGGAGCGAAGCATTCTCGATCCAAACCCGCTTCGGACTCACTTTCGGGTGGAAATGCTTCACTCTGAAGAGTTGATCGACGGAAATGGGTGGACGAGGGGTGAGGTGCGGGCCTGTGGAGGGAGTTGGGGTCGGTAGGGCGATTTGTCGACGGAATCGACCCTTCCTGTCGACTTGTCCCCAGGTCGAGAAGGGCACCTGTGGATAACTCCTGTGGATGAAGAAAATCCGCTGGTAGGACCGGTGGTCCAGACCGCGAAGAGCCGGGCCCGACGGTGGAAAACCGGGCCCGGCTGTGGGAAACGGAGCTAGAAGCGGCCGTCCTGGCAGCGCGCCAGCCAGTCCGACGCCGCCATGAACTCCCCGTCCGAGGTCCCGGCCCGCGGCGTCCGCACGTCCGCGACGGCGACACCCGCCCGCGGATAGGAGCCGAGGTAGCGCACCTGCGGGCACCTCCGCTTCAGCCCCATCAGCGCCTCCGCCACCCGGCGGTCCGAGATGTGTCCCTCGGCGTCGATCGCGAAGCAGTAGTCACCGATCCCCGTGCCGGTCGGCCGGGACTGCAGCAGCACCAGGTTGACCCCGCGGATCGCGAACTCCTGCAGCAGCTCCATCAGCCCGCCGGGGTGGTCGTCGCTCTGCCAGATGACCACGGACGTCTTGTCGGCCCCGGTCGGCGCCGCGGGCCGGGCCGGCTTGCCCACCAGCACGAACCGGGTCTGCGCGTTCTCCGCGTCGTGGATGTCGGTGACCAGCGGGGTCAGCCCGTAGCGCTCGGCCGCGAAGACACCGGCGAACGCGGCGTCGAAGCGGCCCTCCTGCACGAGCCGGGCCCCGTCCGCGTTCGACGCGGCGGACTCCCAGGTCACGTCGCCCGCCAGATGGGTCTTCATCCAGTTGCGCACCTGGGGCTGGGCCGCCGGGTGCGCCGTCACCGTCTTGATGTCCGACAGCTGCGTGCCGGGCCGCACGAGCAGCGCGAAGGTGATGTCGAGCAGCACCTCGCGGTAGATCATCAGCGGCTCGCCCGCGACCAGCTCGTCGAGCGTCGTCGTGATGCCGCCCTCGACCGAGTTCTCGATCGGCACGAACGCGGCCTCGGCCTCACCGGACCGGACGGCGTCGAGCGCCGCCGGCACCGAGACCATGGGGACCAGCTCCCGGGTGGCCGTCTCCGGGAGCGTGCGCAGGGCGACTTCGGTGAAGGTGCCCTCGGGGCCGAGATACGCGTAGCTGGCTGGCATGCAGTCACCCTAATGCGGCCCGGCCCCGGGGCGGGCCGGAGCTCAGCCCTCCAGCAGCTCCTGCCCCACGTATCCGCCCTTCTGAGCGCCGCCCGGCACCGCGAACAGGCCGCTCGACTCGTGCCGGATGAACTCCGACAGGGCGTCGCCCCGGTCGAGCTTGCGCTGCACCGGCACGAAGCCGCGCAGCGGATCCGCCTGCCAGCAGATGAACAGCAGACCCGCGTCCACAGTGCCGTCCGCCGCGATGCCGTCGTGGAAGGAGAACGGGCGGCGCAGCATCGCGGCCCCGCCGTTCTGGTCCGGCCGGCTGATGCGCGCGTGCGCGTTGATCGGCACGACGAGATCGCCGCCGGGGCCGGTCCTCTCCAGGTCCGGCTCGGTCGTCTCGGAGCCGCCGCTGAGCGGCGCCCCCGTCGACTTCCGGCGCCCGATGACCGCCTCCTGCGCCTTCGCGCCGAGCTGCTCCCAGTCGTCGAGCAGCATCCGGATGCGGCGCACGACCGCGTACGAGCCGTTCGCCATCCAGTCGGGGGAGCCCGAGGCGGGCACGAAGATCCGCTTGTCGAAGTCGGCGTCGGACGGCTTCGGGTTGTTCGTGCCGTCGACCTGGCCCATCAGGTTCCGGGCCGTCATCGGGTGCGCGGTGGCGCCCGGCGAACGGTTGAAGCCGTTCATCTGCCAGCGCACCTTCGCCGCCCCGCCCGCGTCCTTCTGGATCGCGCGCAGGGCGTGGAAGGCGACGAGCGAGTCGTTGGCACCGATCTGCACCCACAGGTCGCCGTTGCTGCGCGCCTTGTCGAGGTGGTCGGAGAAGAAGTCCGGCAGCGGGTCGAGCGCGCCCGGCCGCTGCTTCTCCAGACCGGTACGGGCGAAGAAGCTGTGCCCGAAACCGAAGGTGACCGTCAGCGAGGACGGACCCGCGTCCCGCGCGACGTCCGTGTCGTCCGCTCCGGCGGGCTCCCCCGCCATCAGCCGCTCGGCCGTCGCCGACCAGCGGCGCAGCAGCGCGGCCGCCTCCTTGCGCCCCGCGCCCGGCGCGAGGTCGAACGCCACGACATGGCCGCGGGCCTGCATCGGCGTGGTGATCCCCGGCTGATGTTTCCCGTGAAACATCACGCGGTCCGCGCCGAGCGTGGTCAGTGCCGTCTGCTGCTCCGGCGCGGTCGCCGAGGCCACGGCGTATCCGGCGCCCGCCCCGACGGCGCCCAGGGCGACGCCGGTCGCCCCGGCCGTGCCGATCAGACGGCGGCGGGAGATGCCGGGGGCGCCGGGCCCGGAGGTGTCCGCGGCCGTACGGCTCTGGGTGTCAGCCATGGTGGTTCAGCCGATCTTCGCGTTCTTGGTGACGGTCACTTGGTCGATGTCGGAGGTGCGCACGGTGACCGCGATCTTCCAGTCGCCGGCCACGGGGATCTGCACGCCGCTCGCCGTCCAGTGTCCCGTGGCGATGCGGTCGGGCACGACGGACAGCGGGCCGATCTTCTTCGCCTCCTGGGTGAAGGACACCTTCACCTCGGGGACGTCGAAGGCCTTCCCGTTGGGGCGCAGCACGTAGACGTGCATGTCGTTGTCGCCGGTGCGGCCCGGGTCCACGTCGAGCAGGACCGAGCCCTTGCCGTCCGCGGCGCCCGTGTCGAACGGCATCTTCAGGGAGACCGGCCCCGCCTGCGTCTGCGCGGCGGCGCCCGCGGCCTTGGCCTCCTCCTCCGTACGGCCCGGCTCGGTGCTGGTCAGGATCGTGGTGACGACGAGCAGGACCACGGCGACACCGGCCTCGGCGAGCACCGAGCGGCGCAGCCCGAAGCGCTGCGGGTCGGCGTCGCGCACCCGCTTCTCGCGGGCACTGGCCATCGCGGCGCGCTGCCGGGCGAGCTGCGCGGCCCGCTCGGGGCTCTCGCCGTCCCGGCCGCCGCCCTTGCCGGAACCGGTGCCCGCCGTGCCCTTGGCGCCGCCCCCGACCTCGACCGGTTCCTTCTTCCCGGCCGTCCGCTGCTCGACCACGCTCGCCGTGACCGCTTCCTCGGTGATCCGGCCGGTCCAGCGGCGGGAGATCCAGGCGATGCCGACGAGCAGCGCCACGAGCCCGATCTTGATCAGGAGCAGCTGACCGTAGCGGGTGCCGGTCAGCGCCGACCAGGAGCCGACCTGCCGCCACGACTGGTAGATCCCGGTCGCCGCGAGCACGACGACGCTGCCGAACGCGACCCGGGAGAAGCGGCGCACCGCCGAGGCCTCGATCGAGGGTGCCCGGTACAGCGCGACGAGCAGCGCGCTCAGCCCGCCGAACCAGGTGGCGACGGCCAGCAGGTGCAGCACGTCGACGGGCATCGCGATGCCGGTCTGGATGCCGGTGGAGGCGTGCTCGGCCATGGCCCAGGTGGCGCCGAGTCCGGCGGCGACGACCGCGCCGCCGACCGCGAGCCCGAAGGTGAGGTCCTTGAGCTCCTTCTTGTCGCCGTCCTCGGCGCGCTTCACATAGGCGCCGAAGAGCACGGCGATGAAGAGCGCGGCCGCGGCGAGCAGCAGCAGCCGGGAGGTGAGCGCCGCGCCGGTCTTCGTCTGGAGGACCTGTCCGAGCAGCGTCATGTCGAAGACGTCGCCGAGCTTCCCGGAGCCGGTGTAGGCGCCGCGCATCAGCAGCATGGCGATGGTGGAGGCGGTCAGCGCGGTCCAGCCCGCCACGACGACGCGCTGCACCGGCTTGATCCCGGCGCCGCGCGGCCAGCAGGCCAGCACGAACACGGCGCCGCCCACGAGGAGCACGTAGCCCGCGTAGGAGAGGTAGCGCGTGACGCCGTAGAGGGCGCCCACGACGCCGCCGCCCGCGTTCTGGTCGGTCAGCACCGCGGAGGTCTTGGAGGGGGCGCCGATCGAGAACGTGAAGGCGCCCGAGACGGGATGGCTGTCGGCCGACACGACCTGGTAGGCGACGGTGAACGTGCCGTCCGGCAGGCCGGAGTGCAGCCCCACGGCGTACTTGGTGCCGCCGGCGCCGCGGGCCTTGCCGTCGTCGACGCGCTTGCCCGCGGGGTCGAGTACGCGCAGCGAGTCGTCCGACAGGGCGACGGTCTCGGAGAAGGTGAGCGTCACCCGCTTCGGCGCCGTCTCGACCACCGCTCCCTGCTGGGGATCGCTGCCGGTCAGCGCGGCGTGCGCGGACACGGGAGCGGCACCGGCCAGGAGCGCGCCGGTGACGGCGAGGAACAGCAGCACCAGGTGCCGGAAACGGGGAGCGATGGTCTTCACGTGCGGTCAGCCCCTCAATGAGACGCGTGCGACGTCGGGTTGTAGGTGGCGGCCTTCACCGGGAAGTCGACCTTGACGGTGCCGGACTCGGCGAAGTGCAGCTCCACGGCCACCTTGTCGCCCTCCTTCGGCTTCCGCTTCAGGTTCTCGAACATGAGGTGGTCGGCGCCGCGCTCGAAGTCCAGCTCGCCGGGGGGGGGGGCCCCCCCACCCCCGCCCAAGGGGGGCAGCAGGGCCCCCCCCCCGCCCCCGCGCGGGGGGGGGACCCCCCCCCC